>JBIIDW010000341.1:0-3584 GCA_044238215.1 Steroidobacteraceae bacterium | reverse complement strand
CACCGCGGGGTACCGTCGATGGCGATCAGCAAGCTGCAGTTGAAGGGTCGGGTCAAGCAGGTCAAGGGCGGCCTCGAGCGCGCGGCCGGCAAGCTCACGGGCAGCCGCAAGCTGCAACTCAAGGGTTCGGTCGACGGCGCTGTCGGCAGCGTGCAGGTCGCGGCCGGCAAGGCGAAGGCCAAGGCGACGGCACAGGCGAACAGTGCCGCGAAGAAGACGGCGCGCGCCGGTCGAAGCGGTGTCGCCACGGCGAAAAAGGCCGCGAAGCGCGCGCTCAGGGGCTGACGCGCAACTCCGCGGCCGAAAGCCGCTGTTCGATGCGCACGCGGCCGCGGGCGTCGCGCGCCTGCAGCGTGACGCGCGGGCCGCTCAGGGCTGCCCAGTCGATGTCGATGAAGCCGAAATTCTGCTCGCGCAGCACGCCGCCCACGCGCAGCGCGTTGGGCGGCGTCACAGGCCACACCTCGGTCAGCCCGCTGGAGGTCAGGTCCCAGAGCGGATAAGGCGCGTTGCGCTGCAGCCTCGACAGCTCGGCGTAGTGCGTGTCGCCGCTGATGCAGAACAGGCCGTTCGCGCGGTGCCGGCGGATCGCCTCCAGCAGTCGCTGGTGGTCGTCGGCATAGTTGATCCAGGCCTCCCAGCCAGGGAAGTCCGCCACCACCTGAAGGCTCGAGGCGAGGATGCGCAGGTCGGCCGGCTGCGCCAGCTGGTCCTCGAGCCAGCGCCACTGAGCCTCGCCGAGCATCGTCGCCGCAGGTTCGGGATTGCGGTCGTAAGGCCCGGGCACCTCGCGGCCTGCCCGCTCGACCTGCTTGGACCACTCGGCGTAGCGCTTGCCGCCGAGGTCGAGGCTGCGGATCGCCGTGCGATTGAAGCGCAGGTCCGGCAGCAGCAGCTGCAGGCGTCGGCCCTGGCCCTCGAACAGCACCACGTCGTAGATGCCGTCGCGGCTGCGGCGGGGCGAGTCGGCCGGCTCGCCCCAGAAGTCGCAGAAGACCCGCCGCGACTCTTCCTTCATCGGGTACTCGGCGCCCGCGTCGTCCTCGCCGTAGTCGTGGTCGTCCCAGGTCGCCAGCACCGGCGTGCGTTCGCAGAGCCGGCGGAAGCCGGGCTGTTCCGCGAGCCGGGCGTATTTCGCGCGCAGTACCGCCATGTCGCGGGTGTCGCCGTAGACGTTGTCGCCGAGGAAGATGAACAGCTCGGGATCCGCATCGAGCACGGCGTCCCAGATCGGCTGCGGCTGGTCCTGCTTCGCACAGGAGCCGAACGCGATCCGGTTCGGGGGTCTGCCCGGCGCGGGGCGGCGCGGACCGGTACCCAGGGAGGGGTACGCAGTACCGGTTGCATCCGCAGCCCGCGCCGGGAGGCCGGGTGCGAGCGCCGCGAGAGACCCTGCGGCACCCGCACCGAGGATCAGATCGCGACGCCCGATCATCAGAAGCGCGCCTTGACCGTCACGAAGAACTGCCGGGGCGCGCCGCGCAGCAGGGTCTGCGAGGTGCCGTTCGGATCCGCGTTGACGAACCCGTTCGAACCGATCGTGGAGATGTAGTCCTCGTCGGCAAGGTTGCTGACGGCGGCCTGCAGCACCAGCTCCTCGAACACGGCCAGTTTCGTGAAGCGATAGCCGGCGCTGGCATTGAGCAGCGTGTAGGCCTTGGCCGAGCCCTGGTTCAGGTAGGTGTAGAAGCGCTCGTCGACGTAGCTGCCGTCCAGGCGCGCGAAGATGCTGCCGGTGTCCCAGGCCAGCTCGGTCTTGAACATCAGCTCCGGCGCGTCGACCACCTGCTTGCCCGCGACCGGCACGACCGCGCCGTTGTTCAGGAAGCTGTCGTCGTACTGCGAGTCGTTCCACGCGAACGAGTTGAACCAGGTCAGCTGACGGGTCGGGCGCCATGCGAGCGCGGCTTCGACCCCGCGGCTCGTCACCGAGCCGACGTTGGCGAGCACCGAGGGGTTGCCCACGATCCCCGGCCCCTGCTGGATCGCCAGCAGCCGATCGTCGAAGCCGACGGTGTAGGCGGTGAGCACGCCCTCGATCGACTCGCCGCGGAAGCGCCAGCCGAGTTCGAAGGTCTCGGACGTCTCGGGCCGCAGCGTGTCCCTGATCGCCGCGAAGCCGGCGGCGGTGGTGCTGAACGGCCCGGCCGTGTTCGCGCTGACGAACGCGCGGGCATTCCGCGCATAGTTGCCGAAGATCTCGCCGCCGCCGGCGAGCGTCCAGGCGAAACCGGCCTGCGGCAGAAACCCCTCGTCGGCGTCGATCGTCCCGGTCTTGTTGGGGCCGACGATCGTGCGGGCGGAGTTCTCGACCTTCATCGTCTTGAAGCCGAAGTTCACGCGCAGGGCGTCGCTGACCCGCCAGGTATCCTGCACGTGGAACTGGGTGGTGTCGGTGTCGAAGGCGTACTCCCATTGCGTGAGCAGCGGGTCGCTGCGGAACGACGTGAAGGACTGCGTCGGCGCCGCACGGTTCGGCTCGGGGTAGAAGCGGCGGGCCTGCTCGAAGGCGTTGCGTTCCAGCCAGACCCCGGCGTTGACCTCGTGCGCGCCGAGTTCGAGCGTTGCGCCGGCGATCAGGCCCTGTCGATCGATGTCGTACTCGGTGGTGCGCACCGACAGCGGCGCGCCGCCCGGCGTAGGCACGTACGGCGTGCCCCAGAGGCCCTGCCCCTCGTTCGAGTGCGTGTAGCCGGTCAGGTCGAGGCGGAGGGCCTCGCCGAGCGGCAGCTTCAGCGCGAGATAGCCGAGCGAGTCCTCGCGGATGCCGGCGGCGTCCCAGTAGGCGTCGTCGCAGATCGGTGCGCTGAAGGCGGCAGCGGCGCAGGCGTTGGCGGCAGCCACGGCGGCGGACCAGTTCGGCGCGTAGTTGTCCCAGTCGTTGCCGCGACGCCGGATGATGTCGTAGGAGAGGTCCTGGTAGTCGCGCTCGGCGCGATCCGAGTAGTTCCAGAACGCGGTCAGGCTCGCACCACCCTCGCCCAGCGGCTGCACGAGCTTGAGGTTGTACATGCGCTGCTGCTGTTCGCCGGAGCCCTTCCACTTGTCGGTGGTGCCGTCGGCCGCGGAGAGGGCGACGCGCGTGCCGAGGGTGCCGATCGCGCCCGTGTCGAGGCGTCCGAACAGGCGACGCGTCGAGTCGCTGCCGCCCGTGAGCTCGAGGTTGCCGCCGAAGGTCTCGGACGGCTCGCGCGAGAAGAACTCGATCGTGCCGCCGAGGTTGTTGCTCGACGCCGTGGCCAGCGAACCGCTGCCCTGCGAGAGCAGCACCCGGCCGACGTTTTCGGTGGGCAGGGCGCGGCTGACGTGCAGCCCGTTGTGGTTGCCGTAGGACATGTCGCCGAGCGGCACGCCGTCGAGCGTGAAACCCATCTGGTTCTGGTTGAACCCGCGCACGACGATGCGGGTCGACCACTCGTAGGCGCCGAAGGGATCCGCCGACTGGAAGTTGACTCCGGGCAGTTTCTCGATCGCCTTCAGCGGGCTGGTGCCCGCTGGCAGGTACTCGATCTGCGCGGCGGACAAGCCCTGCAGCTGGCGGGTCTCGCCCCGGCCGAAGATCACGACCTCCTCGAGTTCCTCAG
>JBIIDW010000340.1:0-3586 GCA_044238215.1 Steroidobacteraceae bacterium | reverse complement strand
TGCCTCGACGCGCCCCTCGGGCAGCTGCCAGAGTTCCTTGAAGCCTAGGCCGTAGGTCTGCGGATCGCAGTCACGGTCGAGCGCGAAACGCCGCACGAGCTGCTTGGTGATGCTGCCGCGGCAGCCCTCGGCGAGCACGGTGATCCGGGCGCGTACCTCCGGGCCGGGCGCGAAGTTGGGCCCGGGCTCGCCGCTCTTCTCGATGCCCATGTCGCCGATCTGCACGCCGGCGACAGACCCGTCCTCGTTGAACAGCGGCACGGCGCCCGCGAACCCGGGGAAGACGTCGACGCCGAGCGCCTCGGCCTTCTGGGCGAGGTACGGCGCGAGCAGGCCGAGCGAAACGATGAAATTTCCCGCGTTGTGCTGCTGCGGCGGCGTGGGAAGGCGGATGCGCCCCGACTTCGTCAGCAGGGCGAACTCGTCGCGAGTGGCGGGGACGCAGATGCCCGGCGGCGACTGACGCCACTCGGGCAGGAGCGCGTCCAGCGGGCCGGGCTCGAGTACGGCGCCCGACAGCATCTGCGCGCCCACCGCCGAGGCCTTCTCGAGCAGGCACACGCTCAACCCGGGCTTCAGCTGCTTGAGCCGGATCGCGCAGGCGAGCCCTGCGGGACCGGCTCCGACGATCAGCACGTCGTACTCCATCACGTCGCGTTCGATCGTACCGGCCATCGTCGCTGCTCCCTGCTGCGTCTCGGGTACAGTCTACTTCGGGCAGCCTACTTCGGCTGCATGCGGATCGCCCCGTCGAGGCGGATCGTCTCGCCGTTGATCATCGCGATCGAGAAGATCGACTCCACCAGCCTCGCGTACTCGTCGGGCCGGCCGAGGCGCGAGGGAAAGGGGACCTGCCTGCCGAGCGACTCCTGCACGTCGGCCGGCATGCCGCCGACCATCGGCGTGTGGAAGATCCCCGGCGCGATGGAGTTGACCCGGATGCCGAAGGCTGCGAATTCACGGGCGATCGGCAGCGTCATGCCGGCGATTCCGGCCTTGGTCGCGGAGTAGGCGGCCTGGCCGATCTGCCCTTCGAACGCCGCTACCGACGCGGTGTGCACGATGACGCCGCGTTCGCCGTCGTCATTCGGCGCGTTGTGCTGCATCAGCGCCGCGGCCGCCTTGTCGCACAGGAAAGTGCCCACGAGGTTGATCTGCACGACCTTGCTGAAGAAGTCGCCGGCCATCGGGCCGTTGCGACCGAGCACGCGCCCCGCGCCGATCACGCCGGCGCAGTTCACGAGCAGGTTGATGCCGCCCATCCAGTCCGCCGCGGCCTGCATGGAGGCGTTGACCTCGGCTTCCGAAGTGACGTCGCAGCGCACGAAGCGTGCGGCAGCGCCGATTTCGGCTGCGGCCTTCTGGCCAGGGCCTTCCTGAACGTCGAGCAGCGTGACCAGCCCGCCGCGGGATGCCACGTGGCGCGCCACCGCATTGCCCAGCCCGGACGCCGCGCCGGTGACGACGGCACGTGCCTGCGTGATGTCCATCAGACGAGTTCCACCGCGATCGCAGTGGCCTCGCCGCCGCCGATGCAGAGCGCGGCGACGCCGCGCCGCAGCCCCCGAGCCGCCAGCGCATGCAGCAGCGTGGTGACGATGCGTGCCCCCGTCGCGCCCACCGGGTGACCGAGCGCGCAGGCGCCGCCGTGCACGTTGACGCGCTCGTGAGCGATCCCGACGTCGCGCATCGCGGCCATCGTCACCACGGCGAAGGCCTCGTTGATCTCGAACAGGTCGACGTCCGCCACGGACCAGCCGGCGCGCTGCAGAACCCTGCCCACCGCAGCCGCCGGCGCGGTCGTGAACCACTCGGGCTCCTGGGCGTGGCTGGCGTACGCGACGATCCGCGCGACGGCCTTGATGCCGCGCTCGCGGGCCGCGTTCCCGCCCATCAGCACGATGGCCGACGCGCCGTCCGAGATCGAGGACGAACTCGCTGCGGTCACCGTGCCGTCCTTGCGGAACGCGGGCTTCAGCTGGGGGATCCGCTCGACGTCGCATGTGAAAGGGGTCTCGTCGCGATCGACGACGACCTCGCCCTTGCGGCCCTTGATCCGCACGGGCGTGATCTCCGCCGCGAATGCGCCGGACTCGATCGCGGCGAGCGCGCGCCGCACCGACTCGGCGGCGAACGCGTCCTGCTCTGCACGGGTGAAGCCGTAGCGGTCGGCCGTGGCCTCCGCGAACGACCCCATCAGCTGCCCGTCCCACGCGCTCTGCAGGCCGTCGTAAAACATGTGGTCGAGGACCTCGCCGTGGCCCATCCGATAGCCCGCGCGCGCCTTCGGCAGCAGGTAGGGCGCGTTGGTCATCGACTCGAGGCCGCCCGCTACGGCGGTCGAGACGTCGCCCGAGCGGATCTGGTCGGCGGCCATCATCAGCGCCTTCATGCCGGAGCCGCACATCTTGTTGATGGTGGTGGCCGGCGTGCTGCGCGGGATCCCCGCGGAAATCGCCGCCTGCCGCGCCGGGGCCTGGCCGAGGCCGGCGGGAAGCACGCAGCCCATGATCACTTCGTCGATGTCTTCGGGGCGCAGCCCCGCGCCGGCGATGGCGCCCGCTATCGCGGCGGCACCGAGATTTGGCGCCGTGGCGTTCGCGAGCGCGCCCTGGAATGCGCCGATGGGGGTGCGCCTCGCGGCGACGATGACGACGGGATCGGACATGCAGCGGCTCCTCGGCGATCCCCGGCACGTACCGGGGAGCGGGAGTTTAGCCAAGCCGCGGCGCTTCGCCTACTGCACTGCATACAAAGCGCCGACGGAGTCTCACGCCGCGAGATCCGGTTCGTCGAGCCGCTCGAGGATCAGCCGTCGGCATCGGTCACGCAACTCGATTGCGTCAGGCTCCGTCGACGGTTCGTCAGCGGCGCCGGGCCACTGCGGCTCGATGAACTCGACCTCGAGCGGTCCCGGCTGCGGCAGGATCCGCTCGGCCGGAAGCAGCGCGCGCGAACCGCGGATCACGACCGGCACCACCGGGCAGCGCGCGCGGATCGCCGTGGCGAACGCGCCCGAGTGGAACTTCAGCAGCCCGCGTTCGCGAATGAACGTGCCTTCGGGGAAGAACACCAGCGGCTGGCCGCCGGAGGCGCTGCGCAGCACGCGGCGCGCGTCGAGCGCGCCGCGGTGTCGATTGAAGCGCTCGACGAACTCGGTGCCGATGCGGCGCAGCAGCAGGCCGGCGAGCGGGAACGCGTCGGCTTCACGCTTCACGACGAAGGCGAAGCGGGGCGGGAGCACGGCCTTCATGATGACGCCGTCGAGGTAGCTGGCGTGGTTGGCGACGACCACGCACTGCCCGGGCGGCAGGCGATCGATGCCGGCGACGCGCGGCGACATGCCGGCGACCCGCAGGAACAGACGCGCCGCGCCGTGGGTGGCGCGGCGCCTGCGCTCGAGTCCCGGCACGACCAGCAGCGCGAGCAGAGTCGCGAGCGCGAGCACGGTGAACAGCAGGCACACTGCAATACCGTAGAAGAAGACGGCCACGCGCCGGGCGAGGCCCTGCTGGCGAGGCTGCTCCGTCGGGACGGCGGAATCGTTCATTCGGGACATTTCTGTGACGCAGTTCTCTTTATGTTA
>JBIIDW010000339.1:0-3589 GCA_044238215.1 Steroidobacteraceae bacterium | reverse complement strand
TGCTGCAGGAAGGCATCGGCGACACGATCCGCGTGTCGCTGACGCCGGATCCGGGCGGCGACCGCACGATCGAGGTCATCGTCGCGCAGGAAATTCTGCAGACCATGGGCCTGCGCTCATTCACGCCGATGGTGATCGCCTGCCCAGGCTGCGGCCGCACGACGAGCACCTACTTCCAGGAGCTCGCGCAGTCGATCCAGGGCCACCTTCGGCACCGGATGCCCGAGTGGCGACGCCGGTACGTCGGGGTCGAGGAGATGAACGTCGCGGTGATGGGCTGCGTCGTCAACGGGCCAGGCGAGAGCAAGCACGCCAACATCGGCATCAGCCTGCCCGGCACCGGCGAGCGCCCGGTCGCGCCCGTCTACGAGGATGGCGAGAAGACGGTCACGCTCAAGGGCGAGCGCATCGCCGAGGAGTTCCAGGAACTGGTCGAGCGCTACGTCGAGCGGCGCTATGCGCGCCGCGAGGCGTCGGGCTCATGAATACGCCAACCACGAGACGCCCCATGCACGACCTTGCCGACCGCAAGTGCACGCCCTGCGAAGGCGGCGTGCCGCCGCTCGGCAGGACCGAGGCGGAGACCGAACTCGCCCGGCTCGCCGCGGGCTGGCGCCTGTCGGACGACGGACGGCACCTGCTGCGCGACTTCCGCTTCAAGGACTTCTACCGGACGATGGGTTTCGTCAACGCGATCGCGCACGTCGCCAACTCCGAGGACCATCACCCGGACCTCGAGGTGGGCTACGACTACTGCCGGCTGCGCTACTCGACGCACTCGATCGACGGACTGTCGATCAACGATTTCATCTGCGCGGCGAAGATCGACCGGCTCGCGGAGTGAGCCCGGACCCGGGCCCGGGCCTGCGCCGACGCCGCCTCAGGCACGCCGGCGCGCCGCCGCGGGCAGGTCGCCGGCCACGCCCATCGCGCGCTCGACGAACAGCCGCTTCAGCGGGCCGCTGCGATCGACCCAGCCCAGCGCCCGCTGCGCAACGCCGCCGAACGGATCCCGACCGAAGGCGAGAAACCGGTTCATGAGGTCGAACATCGCGCCCATGGCCTCGTTCTCGCCCCGGCGCCAGCGCTCGTAGCGGCGCAGCGGGCGCAGCGCTCCAGGATCCTCGCCTTCACGCCGGGCAGCGGCGAGTACCTCGACCAGCGCCGCCGCGTCGAGCAGCCCGAGGTTGGCGCCCTGGCCCGCCAGCGGGTGCACGATGTGCGCCGCGTCACCCACCAGCACGCAGCGCTCGCGCGCGTAGCGCGGCACGCTGACCCGCGACAGCGGGAAGCTGCGGCGCGCACTGCGCAGCGACAGCCGGCCGAGGACTCCGGCACTCGCGGCCTCGATCTCCGACTCGAACGCAGCCGGCTCCGTCTCGAGCAGCCGCAGCGCATCGCGGCGCAGCAGCGACCACACCAGGGACACCTCGCCGCCCGCGAGCGGCAGCAGCGCCAGCGTGCCGTCGCCGAGGAACCGCTGCCACGCGGTGCGCTCGTGCGGCCGCTCAGGCGCGAGGTTGGCCACGATCGCGAGTTGCCCGTAGTCCTGGACCTCCGCGTGCAGGCCCGCCTGCTCGCGCACCAGCGACCGTGCGCCGTCGGCGCCTACGACGAGTCGCGCCGCGCGCACCCCGGCGCCGGTATCGAGGACGACGTGGTCCGCGCCGAAAGACAAGCCGCGCAACTCCGCGTCGAGCAATTCGCCTCCCGCCGCCCTGAAAGCCTCCAGCGCGGCGCGCTGCAGCCGGGCGCTGCCGACGATGTGCCCGAGTTCGGGCTCGGAAAGATCCGCGGCGTCGAAGGTCAGCGAGCCCGCCCCGCGCGGCGCGCCGGACTCCGGCCACACGTGCATGCGCTCGTAGGGACTCAGCGCACCGGGCACGGCCTCGAGCGCCGCCCAGGCGCCGGCGGCCTGCAGGATCCGGCTGCTCGAGCGCGACAGCGCGAACACCCGCAGGTCCGGGCCGGCGGGCGCCACGGCCGGAAGCGAGCGTTCGACCAGCAGCACGCGACCCTCGCGGTGCGGAGCGTCGCGCGCAAGCAGCGCCGCCAATGCGGCGCCGACCGGTCCCCCACCGACTATCGCGACGTCCGCGATCATGGCTCGAGTGCCAGACCACGCGCGAGGCGCGGCGTGCGGCCGGCGAATCCCCAGCTGACGCGCGACAGCGCTGACTTCGCCGGCGGCGCGAGGTCGAACAGCAGCAGCCCGACGTCGCGGGCCGCCGCGACCGGGGACCGCTCGCTGCCGAACAGCCGCACGAGGCCATCGGTGAAGCGCGTGACACCGTCGCGGTCGCTGTTCCGGCGCCGCGCGAACTCCTCGAGCAACGCCGGATCGCCGGCATCGAAGTGCGCCCGCGAAACGCCGGCGGCCAGCAGCTCCGCCAGCGTCGCTGCGTCGCGCAGGCCGAGGTTGAAGCCCTGGCCGGCCACCGGGTGCAGCGCCTGCGCGGCGTTGCCCACGAGCACCGTGCGGGCACCCACTACCCGTTCCGCACGCGCGAGCCTGAGCGGGTAGGCACTGCGCCGCCCGACGCGAAGCAGGCGCCCGATCCGCCATCCGAACGCCTCCTGCAGCGCGGCGAGGTAGTCCGCGTCGCCGAGCGCCAGCATGCGCTTCGCGGCCTCCGGATCGAGGGCCCAGACCACGCCGTGGCTGCCGTCGCGCAGCGGCAGCACTGCGAGCGGCCCGCCCGACGCGAACCGCTCGTAGGCCGTGCCGTCGGCGGGCCGCGAGGCGACCACGTGCGCGGTCAGGGCAACCTGGCCATAGTCCTCGATCGCCGCGTCGAGGCCGGCCGCCTCGCGCACCAGCGACTGAGCACCGTCGGCGGCGACCACGAGTCGTGCCCGAAGCGTCGACCCCACCGCGGGCGCCGCAGGCGCCGCGGCCGACGCGTCGATCGACAGCACGGCCGCCTCGACGTCGATGCTGGCCGCGACCACGCGCGCAGGCTGCCGCAGTTCGAGGCTCCCCCGACCCGCATTGGCCGCGCGCTCCAGCCCGGCGCGCAGCGCACGGCCGAGCACGCGGTTGGTGACGACGTACCCGAACGCGTCGATGTCCTGCTCGGTGGCGTCGAGCCGCGCGAAGCCGAAGCGCCCCGCGTCGGACACGTGGATGCGGCGGATGGGCGCCGCTTCCGGAAGTATCCCGGCCCACACGCCCAGCGACTCGAAGACCCGGCGCGAACCGTTGCCCAGCGCGGTCGTGCGGTCGTCGAAGCTCGGCTGGGCGGCCGCGTCGGGTGCGGCGCCCTCGATCAGCGCCACGCGCAGGGGCAGCGGCGCGAGGGCGAGCGCCAGGCTCGCACCGACCAGGCCACCGCCCACGATCGCGACGTCGACCTCGGGCGCGGGGCTCACGCGGTGGCCGCCATCAGCGCCTCGATGGCCGCCGCGTCCTTCGGCACGTCGGCCGTGAGCACGGACCGGCCGTCGCGAGTGACGAGAACGTCGTCCTCGATCCGGATGCCGATGCCGCGGAACCGCCTAGGCGCCCGACGCGCGCCCGGCGCCACGTAGAGACCCGGCTCGATCGTCAGCACCATGCCGGGCTCGAGTTCGCGCCAGACTTCACCCA
>JBIIDW010000338.1:0-3592 GCA_044238215.1 Steroidobacteraceae bacterium | reverse complement strand
CTGGCGACTGCGCCCGTTCGCCGAGGCTGGCGTCGCGGTCGATCGCACCGAGGACCTGCGCTCGCGCGTGTTCACGGTCGGCGGCGACGCGGAGTGGCGCGGCCCGTGGCGGAGCGGCGACGGCCGCTACCGCGCGGCGCTCGAGTACTCCACGGCCTCGATCGACGACCTGCCGGGCGACGACTATGCGCTGCTGGTCAACGGCGTCGAGCTCACCCGACCGCTGCCGGCCCGGCTGCGCGGGCGCCGGCTCGACGTCGCACCCTACGCGGCGCTGCGCTGGTACGCCGACCCGCCGAAGGTGCCCGTGCTGACCGGCGGCGCCACCGCCGTGGCGCGCGAGGTGGCACGCGTGCAGGGGGAATTCGGCGTCACCTTCGGCACCGTGGAACCTTTGCGGATCGGGCGTGTCCGATTGCCGCGTCTGGGCATCGGCTACCGTTTCGGCGAAGACCTCTCGGTCTTCAGGCTGGTGATCGGCGAGCCCTTCTGACCGTATCCCCACAAGGAGTCGTGGAGATGAACGAGACACCCACCCCCGAGAGCTCGATCACGGCGGCCGAGCCGCCGCTGGACCCATGGCTGGAGGTCGTGCGGCGGCACGAGGAGTTCCTCGCGCGCCGCCGCGAGGCGGGCGCAGCGGCGCCGCCAGGCGCGGCAGCCGCCGGCGGGTCGCTGTTCTGGTGGAGCTTCGACGACGGGCAGGAACGGGCCGCCTGAATGCGCCCGCGCCGACGGTTGCCCGCCGCCGGCGCGCCGCTCACAATTGCGGGATGACCGAGACGACCCGCAGCGACGGCGAAGGCCCTCCGCCGGCCGACGCCGGCGCCGGGCGAGCCGAGCCGGCGCAGGGGCCGCGCCGCCTGCCCGCCACCACCGACATGTCCGTGGCCGCCCGCGACGTCCGGCGCGAGCGGCTGCGGGCAGACGGCCACGCCATCGACCACCTCTGCGGCGAACGCCCGCAGCCCGCGCCCGAGGAACTCGCCGGCAGCATCGAGGGATTCGTGGGTTTCGCGCAGGTGCCGCTCGGCGTCGCCGGGCCCGTGCGAATCCGCGGTGAGCTCGTGCAGGGCGACGTCATGGTGCCGCTGGCCACCAGCGAAGGCACGCTGGTCGCCTCGTTCCAGCACGCCTTCAACGTCATCAACCGCTGCGGCGGCGCGGCCGCGGCCTGCACCCAGGCGCTGACCACCCGCGCGCCCTGCTTCGCCTTCGCCGACCTCGCGCAGGCGGCCGCCTTCGCCCGCTGGGTTCCCGCGCAGCTCGAGCCCATGCGCGCCGCCGCCGCCGGCACGTCGCGCTACTGCCGCCTGCAGGGGCTGCGCAGCTCGGTGGTGGGCAACACCGTGTACCTGGTGCTCGAGTACGTCACGGGCGACGCCGCGGGCCAGAACATGGTCACGCTCGCCACCCAGGCCGTCTGCGAGCTGCTGCTCGCCGGCATGCCCGCCGCCCCGGTCTCGTGGCTGGTCGAATCGGCGATGTCGGGCGACAAGCGCGCCTCGTCCCACGCCTTCCTGGGCGCACGCGGCCGCAACGCCAGCGCCGAGATCGTCATCCCCGCGCGCACGCTCGGGCGCTACTGGCGGGCCGACGCCGAGGGCATGGTGCGCTGCTGGGACCAGGCCACCGCCGGTGCCGCGCAGATGGGCGCCATCGGCCTGCAGGGCAACGTCGCCAACGCGATCGCCGCGCTGTTCATCGCCTGCGGCCAGGACGTTGCCTGCGTGTCCGAGGCGGTCACCGCGATCACGCGCTTCGAGCGGCTCGGCAACGGCGACCTGTACGCCTCGGTCACGTTGCCCAACCTGATCGTCGGCACGGTCGGCGGCGGCACCTACCTGCCGACCGCGCGCGAGTGCCTGACGATGCTCGGCTGCACCGGCACGGGCGGCGCGTCGCGCTTCGCCGAGATCTGCGCGGTCGTGGCACTGGCCGGCGAACTGTCGATCATCGGTGCGATGGCCAGCGGCGCCTTCGCGTCCGCGCACGCCAGCGGCGGCCGCAAGGGCCGCACCGCCAGCAGCACGGATACCCCCGCGGCGTGAGCGACGCGCCCCGACCGCGCAAGCCCGTCCGACGCTTCGTCCTGCACAGGCTGCTGCCGCCGTTCGGCTGGCGGGCGTACCGCGCGCTCGGCCGCTCGTGGCGCTACGAAGAGCGCCACGTCCGGCGACTGCGCGAACTGGGCGACGCCGGCCAGCCCGTGGTGGGCGCATTCCTGCATGCCCGCACTTTCGCGCTGCTGCACTACTTCAGCCTGCCGGCGCAGGGCCGCTGGATCCTGATGTGCTCGCAGAGCCGCGACGGCGAGGCGATGGCGCGCATCGAGGAGGGCCTCGGCTTCAGGGTCGCACGCGGCTCCTCCGGCAAGGGGGGCGCGCGCGCGCTCGTCGAGATGATCAAGGCGCAGCGCGACGACCGCGGCCTGAACTCCTGCCTCGCGATCGACGGCTCGCGCGGTCCGCGGGGCATCGCCCAGCTCGGCACGATCACGCTCGCGCAGAAGACGGGCAGCATGCTGCTGCCGGTGGCCGGCTCGGCGGACCGCTGCTGGGTGTGGGAGCGTTCGTGGGACCGGACGATCATCCCCAAGCCGGGGGCGCGGGTCACCGTGATCATCGGCGAACCCATCCCCGTGCCCGCGAAGCTCGACGCCGCGACGACCGAGTCGCTGCGTCAGCGCCTGGAGGAGGCGCTGCACGCCCTGCACGGGGAGGCGGATGCCGCCAGTGGCTACCGCGATCGCGAGCCGCTGCGGCTGCCGGCGGCGCCCCTGCCCGCTGCGCCGCTGCCGACGCCGGGGGCAACCCCGTGACGATCCGCGTCCTCGGCCTGCACCATCACGCGCTGCGCTCCGGGCCCGATCCGCTCGCGCTCGGCCGGCTGCGCGACTTCTACTCAGAGGTCCTCGGCCTGCCCTGCACGGCGCCGGCCGAGGGCGCTGGCCGCGACTCCCCGCTCGACATCGACCTCGGACCCGAGGGCCGCGTGCAGCTGGACCCGGCCGGGCCGCTGCTGTCGCTGCTCGTCGCGGACCTGGCTGCGGCACGCGCGGAACTGGACCGCCTCGGCATCGCCTCCCGCTGGATCGCCGAGCCGGGTGCCGAGCCGGTGCTGCGGCTGCGCGATCCGGCCGGGAACCTCATCGAGCTGCGGACCGCCACCCCCGCCGCATCGGCGGAGCGTCGCGAGGCCGCCCAGGCGGACAGCCCGCCGACCGACGCCACCGGGCGCTACACGCGGGTGCGCAGCGCCGTGATGTTCGCCGACATGCGCGGCTTCACGCGGATCTCCGAGCGCCTGAGCCCCACCGAGGTGGTGCCGCTGCTCAACGAGTACTTCGAGCTGCTGACCGGCATCGCCACGGAGCACGGCGGCACGGTCTTCAACATGGCCGGCGATGGGCTGATGGTGGGCTTCGGCGTGCCGCGCGAGGAAGCCGACGCTTCGCACCGCGCGGTCGAGACCGCACGCGAGATGCTGGCGCGCTTCGACGGGCTCGCCTCGCAGTGGCGACGTCGCCACGACGTGGAAACCGGCCTCGGCATCGGCATCAACACCGGCGAGGTCATCGCCGGCAACGTCG
>JBIIDW010000337.1:0-3593 GCA_044238215.1 Steroidobacteraceae bacterium | reverse complement strand
GGTATTTCTGCGCCTCGACAGCGACGCCTCACGGGGTTAGCGTGCGCGGCCCGATGCTCGACATCCACGACATATTCGGCGCGGAAGGGCCGCTGGCGCGGCACCTGCCAGGATTCAGGCCGAGGCCGGCACAGGTGGAGATGGCCGCGGGCGTCGCGGAAGCGGTCGAGACGCGCACGTCGCTGGTGGTCGAGGCCGGAACCGGGACCGGCAAGACCTTTGCCTACCTCATCCCGGCACTGCTGGCGGGGGTGCGCGTGCTCGTTTCCACGGGCACCCGAACCCTCCAGGACCAGCTGTTCGGCAAGGACGTCCCGCTCGTCGCGGGGGCGTTGGGCCGGGCGGCCCGCGTCGCGCTGCTGAAGGGGCGTTCCAATTACCTCTGTGTCCATCGGCTGTCGCGCGAACTCGCGCAAGGCGTGCTCGAGGGCGTCGTGCGCCGCGACCCGATGCTCGCGGCGATCGAGTCGTGGTCCCGGGTCACCCGGACGGGGGACCTCGCGGAGGTCCCCGGGCTGACCGACGCGCATCCGGCCTGGGGCCGGGTGACCTCGACGCGGGACAACTGCCTCGGCCAGCGCTGCCCGGACTACGGCAACTGCCACCTCGTCGCCGCGCGCCGCGAGGCGCAGGCGGCGGACCTCGTCATCGTCAACCATCACCTGCTGCTGGCGGACCTGGCGCTCAAGGAGGACGGTTTCGGGGACCTGCTGGGCAGCGCCGACGCCATCATCCTCGACGAGGCGCACCAGATACCCGAACTCGCCACCCAGTTCTTCGGTCACCAGTTCGGCAGCAGGCAGGTCGAGCATCTGCTGACGGACGCGCGGGCGGCGCTGGCACGGCTCGGCTTGCCGTCCGCCGAGGTCGCGCCGGCCTCGCGCGAGCTCGAGTCGGCTGTCGGTGCGCTGCTGGCTGCGCTGCCGCGGCACGCGACGCGGGTGGCATGGGAAGAAAGCGGAGTCGACGTGGAGTCGTTCGCGCTGGCGCTGGCCGCCGCCCTCAGGGAGTTCGGATCCCGGCTCGAGGCCAGCTCGTCGGAGGCGCCTGTGCAGCACTGCGCCCGCCGGGCCGATATGCTGGCCGATGTCGTCGACCGCGTGGCCACCGGAACCGACGACGAAGGTCTGCGGACCGCGGAGTCGAACGGCCGAACCTTCGCGCTCGGATTCCTGCCTTTCGACGTCTCCGCGCGATTCGCTGGTCTGCTGGCGGCGCGCCCCGTGGCCTGGATATTCACCTCGGCCACGCTCGCCGTCGGTCAGGACTTCGGTCACTTCACCAGCCGGCTTGGACTCCGGGGCATCCCGACGATGCGGATCCCGAGCCCATTCGACTACGAGCACCAGGCGCTGCTGTATCTGCCCGTCGCGCTGCCGGATCCAGGCAGCGCCGAGTACACGGACGCCGTGGTGCGGGCCAGCATTCCACTGCTCGAGGCCTCGCGCGGCGGCGCCTTCCTGCTGTTCACCAGCCATCGCTCGCTGGCCCGGGCAGCCGCTCTGCTGCGATCGACCTGGGACGACGTGGGCGAATACCCGCTGCTGGTCCAGGGCGAAGGTCCGCGCGAGCGGCTGTTGCGCGAGTTTCGCGACAGCGGCAATGCGATACTGCTCGGCACCTCGAGTTTCTGGGAAGGCGTCGACGTGAAGGGGCGCGCACTGCGCCTGGTGGTGATAGAAAAGCTGCCGTTCGCATCTCCGGAGGAGCCCATGGTGAAGGCCAGGATCGACCACATCAGGCGGCGTGGTGGCAACCCTTTCGGCGAGTTCCAGTTGCCCCTGGCGGTGCTGGCGCTCAAGCAGGGCGCGGGGCGGCTCATCCGCAGCGACGAGGATCGCGGCGTGATTGCGATCTGCGATCCGCGGCTGACCGGCCGCCCCTATGGGCGGGTCTTCCGCGAAAGCCTGCCGACGATGCCCGTGACGCGCGACCCGCGCACCGCCGCCGCGTTGCTCGAGGAGCTTGCCGGTTGAGGATCCTCGCACTCGATACCTCGACGGAGACGTGCTCGGTGGCAGCCTGCCTCGGCGATCGGGTCGTCTGGCGCCTCAGCGAGGCCCCGCGCGCGCAGGCCGAGCAGGTCCTGCCGATGGTGCAGTCCGTGCTCGACGAGGTCGGGCTGGTGCTTGCCGAATTCGACGCCATCGCCTTCGGTCGGGGCCCGGGAAGCTTTACCGGCGTGCGGCTGGCGGCAAGCGTCGCCCAGGGACTGGCCTTCGGGGCCGCGCTGCCCGTGCTGCCGGTCTCGACCCTGGCCACGGTCGCGCTTGCGGCGCTGCGACGCGTGCCGGCGGCAGGCGGGGTGCTCGCCTGCAACGACGCGCGCATGAACGAGGTTTACTGGTGCCCATATGCCCGGGACCGCGACGACCTGCCCCTGCAGGCGGGTCCCGAGTCCGTGGGACCCGCGGCCATGGTGGACTTGCCCGAGGGTGTCCGGCGCGGCTCCGGTGCACTCTGGATCGGGGCGGGCAGGGGATTCCTGGCACAGCCGTCCCTGGGTTCTCGCCTGACGGTGCTGGGTGAGACCCTGGCAGACCTGCCGCCCGCCGCCGAGGCGATGCTGCCGCTTGCCCGTCGCGACTTCGCAGCCGGCGGGGCGCTGCCCGCACGCGAGGCAGTGCCCGTTTACGTGCGCGACGACGTCGCGAGGCCTGTTTCACATCCCTGAAACGTCACTGGCGTCTAATGCCATGAAACGGAAACGTGACGTTCCCATGTCGGCAAAACAGATCCTGGTCATCGAGGACGAGAAGGCGATCCGCGACATGCTGTCGTTCGGACTGCGGCGCGCCGGTTTCGAGGTTCGCGAGGCGGGCGACTGCCGGGCGGGGCGGGCGGCGATCGCGGACCGGCGTCCGGACATCGTGCTGGTCGACTGGATGCTGCCGGACATGAGCGGTCTCGAGCTCACCCGGCAGCTCAAGCGTGACCGGGATACGGCCGACCTGCCGGTCATCATGCTGACGGCCCGGGCCGACGAGCCGGACAAGATCTCCGGGCTCGAGGGCGGGGCCGACGACTACGTGACCAAGCCGTTCTCCCCGCGCGAACTGGTCGCGCGGATCAACGCCGTGCTGCGCCGTTCCCAGGGCGTCGTGGTTGACGAGATCGTCGACCTCGCCGGCCTGCGGCTGGAGCAGGCGAGCCACCGCGTGATGGCCGGCGAGCGCGAGGTGGGGCTCGGGCCGACCGAGTACCGGATGCTCGAGTTCTTCATGACCCACCCGGAGAGGGTGTACTCGCGCGAGCAGCTGCTCGACAGGATCTGGGGCGGCAACGTCTACGTGGAGCAGCGCACGATCGACGTGCACATCCGGCGCCTGCGCAAGGC
The DNA here is from genome assembly GCA_044238215.1 of Steroidobacteraceae bacterium. Lineage (GTDB taxonomy): Bacteria > Pseudomonadota > Gammaproteobacteria > Steroidobacterales > Steroidobacteraceae > UBA964. The sequence continues at coordinate 256 of JBIIDW010000337.1, read as the reverse complement.
GCTGGAGGAATTCGGGTACGATTGGATGGTGCAGACGGTGCGCGGCGCCGGCTACCGCTTCTCCTCACGCCGGGAGTGACCGGGGGCAGCCCCTGCCCGACGTCGCGCGGCGCGTCCGGTGCCCGGGGGAATCTCGTCCGTTGAACAACGACCTTGAAAGCTGGGCTTATGCGCTGGGGCGAAGCGCGCTCCTTGCCGCGCTCGGCCTCGCGCTGGGCTGGATCGGCGGCAACGCGTGGGCGGGCCTGGCGCTGGC
>JBIIDW010000336.1:0-3603 GCA_044238215.1 Steroidobacteraceae bacterium | reverse complement strand
CATCGTCGTGCCCGGCTCGTGCCAGCCCGGGTAGTAGTAGAACTTCGCCGCCTTGTAGAGCCCGAACGCCAGATCGTTGTACGGCCCGACCCACTCGGCTGCGTCGATCGCGCCGGTCTGCAGCGCCGTGAAGATCTCGGAGCCGGCGAGCGCCACCGGCGTACCGCCGGCACGCGCGAGGACCTCGCCGCCGAGTCCGGGGATGCGCATCTTCAGACCCTTCAGGTCCGCGCTCGAACGGATCTCGCGGTTGAACCAGCCGCCCATCTGGGTCCCGGAGTTGCCGCAGGGAGCAGGCAGCACGCCGAACGGCGCATAGACCTCCTTCCAGAGCTCGAGCCCGCCGCCGAAGTACAGCCAGGCGTTCATCTCGGCGGCGGTCAGTCCGAACGGCACGCCGGAGAAGAACGAGGCGGCCTCGCTCTTGCCCTTCCAGTAGTAGGCGCCGGAGTGGCCCAGCTCGGCCGTGCCGCGCGACACCGCGTCGAAGACCTCGAAGGGCGGCACCAGCTCGCCCGCGCCGTAGATCTTGATCCTGATCCGGCCGTTGCTGCACTTCTCGATGGTCTCGGCGAAACGGATGGCGCCGGTGCCCAGCCCCGGGAAATTCGGCGGCCAGGTGGTGACCAGCTTCCAGCGGAACTCCGCGCTGGCGGCCGGCCCGCTGCCGCCCGCTGCGGGCCCGGGCGCAGCCCCGGAACAGGCCGCGGTCGTCGCGGCGGCGGCCGCAACCGCGGCCTTGCCGATGAACTGGCGTCGCTTCATGCCCCGAGCCTCCATGCTTTCGCTATAAGTATCCCATGATCGCCCTGATCCAGCGTGTCACACGAGCGCGCGTCGACGTGGCCGGCGAATGCGTCGGCGAAATCGGGCCCGGCCTGCTCGCCCTGGTCGCCGTGCGCCCGGCCGATGACCCCGCCAGCGCCGCCCGGCTGCTCGAACGCCTGCTGGGGTACCGCGTGTTCGCCGACGCCGCCGGGCGCATGAACCGCTCACTGGCCGAGACGGGCGGCGGCCTGCTGCTCGTGCCCCAGTTCACGCTGGCCGCCGACACCCGCAAGGGCACCCGGCCGGGCTTCAGCCGGGCCGCCCCCCCGGAACAGGCGTCGCGGCTGTTCGCGCAGCTGTGCGAACTGGCCCGCACCGCCCACCCGCGGGTCGCCACCGGGCGGTTCGGCGCCGACATGCAGGTCTCGCTCGTCAACGACGGCCCCGTGACGTTCTGGCTGGAGACCCCCGAGGCCGGCGAAAACTCCTGACATAACAGGCACCTTGGCGTCGCGTGGCGGCGGGCCCGCGGCTTCCGCCAACGGAACTTTCACAGCCGCCACCGCTCTTTTGTCCTATGATCGGAACGGTCACGCCGGGCCGCGGCAGGAGGGATCCATGGGTATCGGAATGCGCGAGTTGATCATCATCCTGCTGGTGGTGCTGCTGGTGTTCGGCGCCAAGAAGCTCCGCACCATCGGTTCCGACCTCGGCGCCGCCGTGCGCGGCTTCAAGAAGGGCATGGACGACGGCGACGCCTCCGAAAGCGTCAAGCAGATCAAGCAGGACGCCGCCGACGCCGAGTTCCCGGAAGCCGGCAAGGCGCGCACCGAGCAGAAGACCGGCGAGCGCAGCGCCTGACCGGGGCGCCGCTCCAGTCCGGCGTACCCCTCGATGTTCGAGGTCGGCTTCAGCGAGTTGCTGCTGATCATGGTGCTCTCCCTCGTGGTGCTCGGGCCGGAGAGGCTGCCGAAGGTCGTTTCCCAGGTCGGGCGCTGGATGGGTCGCGCACGCGCCATGGCCCGGCAGTTCCGCGAGCAGCTCGAGGACGAGGCCACGCTGCAGCCGGCGTCGCGTCGCCCTGCGCCGGCCGCCACCCCGCCGCCGGCGACGACCGACGTCCCGACGGCGCGGACCGACGATCCCGCAACCCCCGACGCCGCGGCGGGGGTCGCCGACGTGGCGCCGCCCGGAGGCTATGTGAGCGTGGCCGACCCGCCGCGTCCTGCCGATGAGCCGCGAGGAACCTGAGCAGCTCGCCGAGGGGACGCTGACCTCGCACCTGCTGGAACTGCGCGACCGGCTGCTGCGCGCGTTCCTGTCGGTGCTGGTGGTGTTCCTGCCGCTGGCCTTCTTCGCCAACGACATCTTCTCGTTCGTGGCGCAGCCGCTGATCGACAAGCTGCCCGAAGGCTCCTCGCTGATCGCCACCAGCGTCATCTCGCCCTTCATGACGCCGTTCAAGCTGGCGTTCTTCGCCGCGCTGTTTCTCGCGATGCCGTTCGTGCTCTACCAGGTCTGGGCGTTCGTCGCGCCGGGCCTGTACCGCCACGAGAAGCGCTTCGCCATGCCGCTGCTGCTGTCGTCGATCGTGCTGTTCTACGTCGGCGTCGTGTTCGCCTACCTGTTCGTGTTCCCCGTGATGTTCGAGTTCTTCGCCGGCACCACGCCCTCGGGCGTGCGGATGATGACCGACATCAACCTCTACATGGACTTCGTGCTGACGATGTTCCTGTGCTTCGGGCTCGCCTTCGAGGTGCCGGTGGTCGTGGTGCTGCTGGTGCTGACGCGGCTGGTCACCGTGGAGCAGCTCGCGTCGGCGCGCGGCTACGTGCTGATCGGCATCTTCGTGCTGGCCGCGCTTCTGACGCCGCCCGACGCGATCTCGCAGACCATCATGGCGGTGCCGATGTACCTGCTCTACGAGGGCGGCCTGGTCATGGCGCGCGTGCTGTCGCGCATGCGGCAGCAGGAAGAGGCGAAGGAAAAGGAAGAGGAAGCGGGCGCCGACGCCTGAGCCGGCGTCCGGATCGCCGGCCCCCCTGGCGCCCACGGCTGCCCGGGCTGCGCCTTGATGGGCGCGGGCGCCTTCGCGCAGACTGAGGGTTTCCGGGCTCCCGCCCGGCAGGGAACCCACAACTCCAATGAATACCCCCTCGAGCGCGGCGCCTGATACCGGCCCGACCTTCCTCGGCCACCCGCGCGGGCTGGCCACGCTGTTCATGACCGAGTTCTTCGAGCGCTTCACCTACTACGGCATGCGCGCGCTGCTGGTGCTGTTTCTCGTCGCCTCGACGACCGGCGCCAACCCCGGCTTCGGCCTCGACCGCGAGACGGCGGGCGCGATCTACGGTCTGTATACCGGCGCGGTGTTCCTCGGGTCGTTGCCGGGTGGCTGGATCGCCGACCGCCTGATCGGCCAGCGCCGCGCCGTGTTCTGGGGCGGGCTGATCATCGCGCTGGGCAACTTCACGCTGGCGATCCCGGCGAGCCCGACGGTGTTCTACATCGGCCTGGTGCTGATCGCCGTCGGCGTCGGGCTGCTCAAGCCCAACATCTCGGTGCTGGTCGGCGCGCTCTACGAGGGCCAGCCCGGCGCCCGGCGCGACGCCGGCTTCTCGATCTTCTACATGGGCATCAACCTCGGCGCGCTGCTTGCGCCGCTGGTCGCCGGCACCCTCGGCGAGGCCTGGAACTGGCGCGGCGGCTTCTTCTGCGCCGGCCTCGCCATGCTGATCGGCGTGGCGCAGTTCAAGTGGACCGAGCACTACCTCGGCAGCGCGGGCGAAGCCCCGGCGGGTGTCGGCGAGGCCGAACGGCGCAGCGGCTGGCGCG
>JBIIDW010000335.1:0-3635 GCA_044238215.1 Steroidobacteraceae bacterium | reverse complement strand
ATCCGTAGCCCGGATGCACGGCCTCGGCGCCGGTGGCTTTGCAGGCGGCGATGATCTTGTCGGCGACGAGGTAGGACTCGCGCGAGGGCGCCGGTCCGATCGGCACGGCCTCGTCGGCGAGCTCGACGTGGCGGGCGTCGCGGTCGGCCTCGGAGTAGACGGCGACGGTGGCGATGCCCATGCGGCGGGCGGTCTTGATGACGCGGCAGGCAATCTCGCCGCGGTTGGCAATCAGGATCTTCTTGAACATGGTCTCAGCGCTCCGTGCCACGGCTCACAGCGGGATGTTGCCGTGCTTGCGCCACGGTTCCTCGATCTTCTTGTCGCGCAGCAGCGTCAGCGCCCGGCAGATCCGCCGCCGCGTGCCGTGCGGCATGATCACGTCGTCGACGTAGCCGCGCGAGCCCGCGATGAACGGGTTCGCGAACTTGGCCTTGTACTCGGCCTCGCGCGCCGCGAGCTTCGCCGGGTCGTTCTTCTCCTCGCGGAAGATGATCTCGACCGCGCCTTTTGCGCCCATCACGGCGATCTCCGCGTTGGGCCAGGCGAAGTTCACGTCACCGCGCAGGTGCTTGGAGGCCATCACGTCATAGGCGCCGCCGTAGGCCTTGCGGGTAATGACCGTGATCTTCGGCACCGTGCACTCCGCATAGGCGTAGAGCAGCTTCGCGCCGTGCTTGATGATCCCGCCGTACTCCTGGGCGGTGCCGGGCATGAACCCCGGCACGTCGACGAACGTGACGACCGGAATCGAGAAGGCGTCGCAGAAGCGCACGAAGCGCGCGGCCTTGATGCTGCTCTTGATGTCCAGGCAGCCCGCGAGCACCAGCGGCTGGTTGGCCACGATGCCCACGACCTCGCCGTTCATCCGTCCGAACCCGATCAGGATGTTCTTCGCGTAGTCCGGCTGCAGCTCGAAGAAGTCGCCGTCGTCGACGACCTTGCCGATGAGCTCCTTCATGTCGTAGGGCTTGTTCGGGTTGTCGGGCACCAGCGTGTCCAGGGAGTAGTCCTCCCGGTCCGCCGGATCGCCGGACTGGCGGGTGGGCGGCCGCTCGCGGTTGTTCAGCGGAAGGTAGTTGAAGAACCGCCGCAGCATCAGGATTGCCTCGACGTCGTTCTCGAAAGCGAGGTCCGCCACACCGCTGCGGGTGGTGTGGGTGATCGCGCCGCCGAGGTCTTCGGCCGTGACCTCCTCGTGCGTCACCGTCTTCACCACCTCGGGCCCGGTGACGAACATGTAGGAACTGTCCTTCACCATGAAGATGAAGTCGGTCATGGCCGGGCTGTAGACCGCGCCGCCGGCGCAGGGGCCCATGATCAGGCTGATCTGCGGGATCACGCCCGAGGCCGTGACGTTGCGCTGGAACACCTCGGCGTAGCCGCCGAGCGAGGCGACGCCTTCCTGGATGCGCGCGCCGCCCGAGTCGTTCAGGCCGATGACCGGCGCGCCGACCTTCATGGCCGTGTCGAGCACCTTGCAGATCTTCTCGGCGTGCGCCTCGCTGAGCGAGCCGCCGAACACGGTGAAGTCCTGGCTGAACACGAACACGAGGCGGCCGTTGATGAAGCCGTAGCCGGTGACGACGCCGTCACCGGGCACCTTGGTGTCGGCCATGCCGAAGTCCGTGCAGCGGTGCTCGACGAACATGTCCCATTCCTCGAAGGACCCTTCGTCTAGCAGCAGCTCGAGGCGCTCGCGCGCGGTGAGCTTGCCCTTGGCATGCTGCGCGGCGATGCGCTTCTCGCCGCCGCCGAGCCGCGCCTGCGCGCGTTTCTTCTCGAGCTGCTGGAGGATGTCGTGCATGTGTCGTTCCCTGTCTTCGTTGTCGTTGTCTCGGTTGCCGTCGCCTGCGTCACGTCGCGGGACGCTCGAACAGGTCGAGCAGCCGTCGCGCGGCCACCGACGGCGCGACCCGCGCCGCGGCCACGTCGACCAGCGTGCCCGGCAGCGCGTCGCGCACGGGGACGCAGGCACGGAAATCCGCCAGCAGCCGGGCGTGGACCAGGTCCCACATCCAGGTCAGCGCCTGGCCCCGGCGCCGCTCGGCAAACTCGCCAGAGGCGGCGCGCAGCTCGCGGAACTCGCCGACGCTGCGCCAGAAGTCGTCCAGCCCTTGCCCCTTCAGCGCGCTGAGGCGAAGCACCCGGGTGTGCCAGCGGCGTTCGTCGACGCGGCCCGGGTCCCCAGAATACCGCAGCACGCGCAGCGCGCCCGTGATCTGCGCCTCGGCGCGCATCGCGGCGTCCGGGTCGAGGTCGGCCTTGTTGATCACCACCAGGTCGGCGATCTCCATGACGCCCTTCTTCATGGCCTGCAGGTCGTCGCCCGCGTTGGGCAGCTGCAGCAGCACGAAGAGATCCGTCATGCCGGCGACGGTGGTCTCGGACTGGCCGACACCGACCGTCTCGACGATCACCACGTCGAACCCGGCGGCCTCGCAGACAAGGATGGCCTCGCGGGTCTTCTCGGCCACCCCACCGAGCGTGCCCGAAGACGGGCTCGGCCGGATGTAGGCGGCCGGGTCCACGGACAGCCGTTCCATGCGGGTCTTGTCGCCGAGGATGGAGCCGCCGGAGACGCCGGAGGACGGATCGACCGCCAGCACGGCAACGCGGTGGCCGCGGGCGATCAGGTACATGCCCAGCGCCTCGATGAACGTCGACTTGCCGACGCCCGGCACGCCCGAGATGCCGAGCCGCAGCGCGCGACCGGTGAACGGCAGCAGCGCGTCGAGCAGCGCATCGGCCCGCCGCCGGTGGTCGGGGCGCGTCGACTCCAGCAGCGTAATCGCCTTGGCGATCGCGCGGCGCTCGCCGGCGCGTACGCCGCGTACGAGTTCCGCGTCGTCGATCTCAGCCGGCGGCACGGGCGCGCTTGATGTGCTCGAGGACGTCTTTGGCGCTCGCGGGCACGGGCGTTCCGGGGCCGTAGATGCCCTTCACGCCCGACTGGTAGAGCGCGTCGTAGTCCTGCGGCGGGATCACACCACCGACGAAGACGATGATGTCGCCGCCACCCTGCTCGCGCAGCGCCCGGATGATCTCCGGCACCAGCGTCTTGTGGCCGGCTGCGAGCGTGCTGACACCGACCGCGTGCACGTCGTTCTCGATCGCCTGGCGCGCGCACTCCTCGGGCGTCTGGAACAGCGGCCCCACGTCGACGTCGTAGCCGAGGTCGGCGAAGGCGCTGGCCACCACCTTGGCGCCGCGATCGTGCCCGTCCTGGCCGAGCTTGGCGATCATCACGCGCGGGCGGCGACCCTCGGCCTCGGCGAAGCCGGCGATCTCGCCCTTGAGCTTCTCCCAGCCCTCGGCGCTGTCGTAGGCCGCGGCGTACACCCCGGTGACCTCCTGCGAGTTCGCGCGGTGCCGGCCCCAGACCTTCTCGAGCGCGTCGCTGACCTCGCCGACGGTGGCGCGCACGCGCATGGCGTCGATCGACAGCGCGAGCAGGTTGCCCTGGCCGCTCGCAGCGGCAGCCGTGAGCGCCTCGAGCGCGCGTGAGACCGCACCGGCGTCGCGCGTCGCGCGGATGCCCTCGAGCCGGCGGACCTGGTTCTCGCGCACGGCCTCGTTGTCGATGTCAAGGATCTCGACCGGATCTTCCTTGTCGAGCTTGAAGCGGTTGACGC
>JBIIDW010000334.1:0-3665 GCA_044238215.1 Steroidobacteraceae bacterium | reverse complement strand
CTGAGCTACTTCAAGCGCATTCCGGCCGACGAACTGAAGATCGACAAGTCCTTCGTTTTTCGCATCGCCAAGGATCCGCAGGACTCGGAACTCGTGCGGACCATCCTCATGCTCGGCAAGCAGTTCGGCCTCGAGGTGGTGGCCGAGGGTGTCGAGGACGCCACCACGCTCGCGATCCTGCGCGCGATGGGCTGCGACTACGCGCAGGGGTATTACTTCGCGCAGGCGCTCGAGCGCCGCAGGTTCATGGACTGGGTCTACGAACACGGCTGGGGCCAGGACGACGGCCCGGCAACCGCGGAGCCGGCGCCGCCGGCGGGACCCGAGGCGCGGGCCGAGCCCGTCTCGCAGGCGTCCTAGTCGACCCGGCCGCGGCGCCCGCCGCGCAGGAAATCCTCGACGTTGGCGGCTATCTCGTCGAGGCAGCGCTGCCTCGATTCCCGCGCCGCCCAGGCCGTGTGGGGCGTGACGATCAGGTTGGGCAGGTCGGCTGCGAACAGTGGGCTGCCGGCCACGGGCGGTTCGCTCTCCAGCACGTCTATCGCGGCGCCGCCGATGCGACGCTGCCGCAGCGCCGATGCCAGCGCATCGACGTCGACCAGCGCACCGCGCGCGGTGTTGACGAGGATGGCGTCGGATTTCATCAGCGCAAGTTCGCGCGCACCGATCATCCCCTGGGTCGCCGGCGTCAGCGGGCAGTGCAGCGAGACCACGTCGGCACGGGCCAGCAGTTCGTCGAGGTCGACGCGACCGGCCTCGCGCCCGCCGCCCGGGCGGTTCGCCACCAGCGTGGTCATGCCGAGGGCGCTCTCGCAGGCCCGCGCAACCGCGCGGCCGAGCACGCCCCAGCCGACGATGCCCAGCGTGCGACCCGCCAGCAGCCGGATCGGGTGATCGAGGACGGTGAAGTGCGCGCTGCGGCCCCAGCGCCCGTCCACCGCGATGCGCGAGTAGTCGCCGAGCCCGTGCGTCAGGTGGAGGATTACGCCGAGCACGTGCTGCGCGACCGACGGCGTGCAGTAGTCGCGGATGTTGCAGACCGCCACGCCGTGCTCCCGGGCGGCCTCGACGTCCACGTTGTTGGTGCCGGTAGCGGCGAGGGCGACCAGGCGCAGTTCCGGGGACGCGGCAATGATCTCGCGCGTGATCCGCAGCTTGTTGAGCATGACGATCGCGCAGCCCGCGATCCGCCCGGCAACCTGGGCCTGGGGTGCCGCGTCGAGGAGTTCGAGCCCCGGCATGGCGGCCTGCAGCCGGGACGGGTCGAGGTCGCCGACGCTGACCGTGGCGTAGTCGAGGAAGACCGCCCGCATCAGAACACGAGCCGCATGATGCTGTCCGCGCTGCAGGCGGGCTTGGACCCGCCTTCGATTTCGGCGACGTAGCGCTCGGTGACCTGCAGCACGGTGGGCGACACGCCGATCGCCTCGAGCAGCGTGAAGCGGCCGCGGATCCGGCTGCCGGCGCGGACCGCCGCCGGGAAGCGCAGGCGGTTCAGTCCGTAATTGACCACGCTGCCGACGCCGGGGAGGAAGGGGCGCCCGGTGTCGACGAGGCCGCGCAGGGGGATGTGCAGCGAGAGCGTCAGGTAGCCATGAGCAACGGTTCCGCCCCAGGGCGACTCGCGCGCCGCGCGCGTCGTGTCGACGTGGATCCACTGGTGGTCGCCGGTTGCGGCGGCGAAGGCGTCGATGCGCTCCTGGCTGACCGTGAGCCAGTCGCTCAGGTGGACTTCCTGGCCGACCTTCGGCTGGAGGGTCGCGAGCGCGGCTGCCGCCGCGCGGGCCCGCGCTTCGTCGTCGGTTGGCGTTGCTCCAGCCATGACGCGATCGCCTCCGGAAGCTGCTTCTGTACGCGCGCACTAACGTACATCCCGATGTGCCCGACGTCCATCTCGAGCAACGTGTAGTCGTCGCTGCCGACCAGCGTCCCGAGCGGGCGCGACGCCGATGGTGGCACCAGGTGGTCGCGAAGGCCGACGACGTTCAGTACGGGCGCCCTGACCTCCCGCAGGTCGACCGCGCGGCCACCGAGCTCGAGCTGGCCGCGCGCCAGCCGATTCTGCTGGAACAGCCACTGGACGAACTGGCGGAATGCGGCCCCGGCCTGGTCGGGGCTGTCGAAGATCCACTTTTCCATCCGCATGAACAGCGCCGACTGCTCCGGATCGTGCGCCAGTTCGGCGAACTCGACGTACTTCTGGAGCATCAGCCTGAACGGCATCAGCGCGACGAAGGCGAGGTTCAGCAGCTCGCCAGGCACGTTGCCGAAGGCCTCGACGAGGGCGTCGACGTCGACGTCGCGCGCCCAGTGCGCCAGCAGGTTGTCGGGGGTATGGAAGTCGACGGGGGTCACCATCGTCACCAGGTTGCGCACGCGCGCCGGGTGCAGCGCCGCGTAGCACAGGCTGAAGGTGCCGCCCTGGCATACGCCCAGCAGGTTGGCCGAGGGCAGGCCATGGGCCTTCAGCACGTGCTGCATGCAGAGGTCGAGTTGCCGATTGACGTAGTCGTCGAGGTCGAGGCCGCGGTCCGCACCGTCCGGGTAGCCCCAGTCGACGAGATAGATGTCGAGGCCGCGCTCCAGCAGCCGCCTCAGCAGCGAGCGATCCGGCTGCAGGTCCATCATCCACGGCCGGTTGACCAGCGCGTAGCAGACCAGCACGGGCGCCACCGGTGCGGGCGTCGCGATGGGCACATAGCGGTAAAGCGTGAGCTTGCCCTCGCGCAGCACGATCTCGCGCGCCGAACAGCCTGCTTCGGGCTCACGTCCGGCGATGCCGCCCGGAGCGGCGTCCGGTGCCGGTGCTGGCGGCGGCGCGGCGGCTGTGCTGCGCCCGGTGCCGCGCGCGCGCCGGCGCAGTGCGCGCAGCTCGCCGTCCATGGCGGCGATGCGCGCCGCGAGGCCGTCGATTTCCGCGCGGGTCGGCAGGTCGAGCTGGCGCGCCGCGTGCTCGACGGCGCGGCGCTGCTCGATGCGCAGTCGGGCGAAGGCGTTGACCAGCGCCGCCTGTGTGCGCGCGTAGTCGTCACCGCGTGCGAGCGTGCCGAACGCGCGCTCCGCGTGGTCGATCCAGGTGTCGTAGAGCGCACGGGGCGGCGGCGGTGTCTTGCCGGCCTGCGCGGCGTCGGCCAGTTCGGCCGCGACCCGCGCGGACGCCTGCTGCGTGAGGGTCGCCCACGCACGGGCCAGCGCGGACTGATGCTCGAGGCACTCTGCCGCGAGTCGCTGCATCCGCAGCGCCGCCTCCTGGTGTTCGCGGGCCGGGCCGAGGGCGGGCGGCGGTGCTGCGGCACCGGGGCCCCCGCCAATGCTGCGGAACCACTGCCCGAGCGCCTCGAACGGGTCCGGCGGAGTGGCGCTCATGCGGCGTCCGGCGTAATGCAGCGCACAAACCCGGCTTCTTCCCGGGGGTAAAGCTCGCCGTTCAAGTTCATTTAAATATCTTGTGAAACAACCACTTAAAAGAGAATTCCGCGCGCGGAACGCGGCCCTGAAGAATCATGTTGCACTGCATACAAGATCGCGATATAGTTCTTTCAACGATTCACGGAGACCCCGTCATGACGCAGCCGTTCACCGTCGAGACCTCCATCAGCGAGTTCCAGAAGCGCATGTTCGCGCCGCTCCTCGGCTTCAACGCCCTGGCGCTGCGCACGTTCGAG
>JBIIDW010000332.1:0-3678 GCA_044238215.1 Steroidobacteraceae bacterium | reverse complement strand
GCGGCGTGCAGCGCCTGGTCCAGGTCTTCCTTCAGGTCGTCGACGTGTTCGATGCCGATCGACAGGCGGACCATGTCTTCCGAGACGCCTGCCTTCTCGAGTTCCGCGGGCGACAGCTGGCGGTGCGTGGTCGAGGCCGGGTGCGTGGCCAGCGAGCGCGCGTCGCCGATGTTGACCAGCCGGATGACCAGCTTCAGCGCGTCGAGGAACTTCTCGCCGGCGGCTCGCCCGCCCTTGACACCAAAGGTCAGGATGCCCGAGGCGCGACCGCCCATGTAGCGGTTCACGAGAGCGTGGCCGGGGTCCTCCGGCAGGCCCGCGTACTTCACCCAGCTGACCTGCGGGTGGGACTGCAGGAACCTTGCGATGGCGAGCGTGTTGTCGCAGATGCGGTCCATCCGGACGGCCAGGGTCTCGATGCCCTGCAGGATCAGGAATGAATTGAACGGCGAGATCGCCGAGCCCATGTTGCGCAGCGGCACGACGCGGGCGCGGCCGATGTAGGCCGCCGGGCCGAGCGCCTCGGTGTAGACGACGCCGTGGTATGAGACGTCGGGCTCATTGAGCCGGCGGAAGCGGGCCTTGTGCTCGGCCCACGGGAACCTGCCCGAGTCCACGATGACGCCGCCGATGCTGTTGCCGTGACCGCCGAGGTACTTCGTCAGCGAGTGCACGACGATGTCGGCGCCGTGCTCGATGGGCCGGCAGAGGTAGGGCGAGGGCACGGTGTTGTCGACGATCAGCGGCACGCCGTGGCGATGTGCCACGGCCGCGAGCGCGCCGAAGTCTGTGACGTTGCCGAGCGGGTTGCCGATCGACTCGCAGAACACCGCCTTGGTGCGCGAGTCGATGAGCTTCTCGAATTCCTCCGGGCGCCGGTAGTCGGCGAAGCGGACCTCGATGCCGAACTGCGGCAGCGTGTGCGCGAAGAGGTTGTAGGTGCCGCCGTACAGCGCGCTCGAGCTGACGATGTTGTCGCCCTGCTCGGCGATGGTCATGACGGCGTAGGTGACCGCGGCACTGCCCGACGCCAGGGCAAGGCCGGCGATGCCGCCTTCGAGCGCCGCGACGCGCTTCTCGAGCACGTCGGTGGTCGGGTTCATGATGCGCGTGTAGATGTTGCCCTGGACCTTGAGGTCGAACAGGTCGGCACCGTGCTGCGCGCTGTCGAACGCGTACGACGTGGTCTGGTAGATCGGCACTGCGACCGACTTCGTGGTCGGGTCGGGGCTGTAGCCGCCGTGTACGGCGATGGTTTCCGGGCGCATGGGTAGCTCCTCAGGTATGTGCTGCGAAAGGGGCCGGCGCGGCGCGGCCGCGGCGCGAGTCTAGCAGTCGGTGCTGTCGAGGTAGCGACGGATCACCGCGTCGAAAGCGGGGATGTCGACGAGGAAGGCGTCGTGCCCTTCCCGGCAGTCGAGGCGCGCGAAGGTCGTCGGAACCTCGGCGGCCGCCAGGGCCGCGGCGATCCGGCCCTGTTCGCCGATCGGGAACAGCAGGTCGGACTCCACGCCGATCACCAGCGCGGACTCGAGGCCGGCGCGGGCGAACAGCGCAGCCGGCTCGCCGTGCGCCGAGAGATCGAAGCGATCCATCGCGCGCGACAGGTACAGGTAGCAGTTGGGGTCGAAGGCCTTGACGAAGCGCTCGGCCTGCCATTCCAGGTAGCCCTCGATCGCGAACTCCGGCGCGAAGGAGTTCGGGTGCATCGACGTGACGCGGCTGGCGTCGACGGGCAGCCGCCCGAAGCGCTCATTCCACTCGGTGGCGCTGCGGTAGGTGATGGTGCCGATCTTGCGCGCGAGGCGCATGCCATTGCGCGGGGGCTCGTCCTCGGCGTAGTGGCCGCCGTGCCAGGCGGGGTCGCGCAGCACGGCCTCGCGCTGCACGGCGCGCAGCGCGATGGCGAGCGGCGAGGCTGCATCGGTGCCGCTGATGGTGATCAGCCGCCGCGCGACGCCGGGGAAGAGCGCCACGAAGGCCAGCGAGACGATGCCGCCCAGCGACGGGCCCGCAACCGCGGCGATGCGTTCGAGTCCGAGCTGGCGCAGCACCGCGTGCCCGCCTGCGGCGATGTCCTCGATCGAGACTTCCGGGAACCGCAGGCGCCAGCGCGTACCGGAGGCAGGATCGATCGAAGCCGGTCCGCTGGATCCGAAACAGCTGCCGATGGAATTGACGCAGACGACGAACCAGCGGTTGGTGTCGACGGCGCGGCCCGGCCCGATCATCCCCTCCCACCAGCCCTCGCGCGGGTCGTCCGCGCTGGCTGCCGCGTGGGCCGAAGGCGAGAGCCCGGTGAACAGCAGGATCGCGTTGCCGCGCGAGGCGTCCAGCGTGCCCCAGGTCTCGTAGGCGACCACGCCGCCGCGCAGTTCGCCGCCGCGATGCAGGCGGAACGGTTCCGGAAGCGGCGCGAAACGCCGAGCGTCCGGGACACCCGGCGCGTCGCTTCCGGCCCCGGGCGGTGCGAGGCGCTCGGCGCTCATGGCTCCGGGTCGCCGCCCTCGGGAATGTCGGCAAACAGCGCCGTGGAGAGGTAGCGCTCGCCGGTGTCCGGCAGCATCGCCAGGATCACCGAACCCGCCGGTGCCTCGTGCGCAACCTTGAGCGCCGCCGCGAAGGTGCCGCCGCAGGAGATGCCGCAGAAAATGCCCTCGTTGCGCGCGAGCGCGCGGGCCGTGTCCATCGCCTCGGCGTCGGTGACGGGCACGATCCGGTCCGCGACGCTGCGGTCCAGCACCGCGGGGACGAAGTCCGGGGTCCAGCCCTGGATCTTGTGCGGTGTGAACGGCTGCCCCGACAGCAGCGCTGCGCCCGCCGGCTCCGTCGCCACGATCTGCACCTCGGGGCGGGCGAGCTTGATCATCTGGCCCGCGCCCGTCAGCGTGCCGCCCGTGCCCCAGCCCGAGACGAAGAAGTCGAGCCGCCGCCCGGCGAAATCGCTGAGGATTTCCGGGCCGGTGGTGCTGCGGTGATAGGCCGGGTTGGCCTCGTTCTCGAACTGGCGCGCGAGGAACCAGCCGTGCTTGTCGGCCAGTTCCTTCGCCTTGCGGACCATGCCGGTGCCGCGCTCCGCGGCGGGCGTCAGGATGACCCTGGCGCCGAGCGCGCGCATGATCTTGCGGCGCTCGATCGAGAACGTCTCGACCATCACGGCGACGAAGGGGTAGCCCTTGGCCGCGCACACCATCGCCAGCGCGATGCCCGTGTTGCCCGAGGTGGCCTCGACCACCGTCTGCCCGGGCTTCAGGGTGCCGCGACGCTCGGCGTCCTCGATGATCGCGATCGCGAGCCGGTCCTTGACCGAGTGCAGGGGGTTGAAGAACTCGCACTTCACGTACATCGTCACGTGCTGCGGCGCGAGCCGGTTGACGCGAACGATCGGCGTGCGGCCGATGGTGCCGAGAATGCTGTCGTGGATCATGGCGCGAGGGTAGTGCCGGATTCCTTCAGCGCAGTTAACGTTTGGGCATCTTCAGATAACCTCCCGTTATGAAGGTTCCAGTGTCCGGCAAGGCTCCCGCCGCCGCCCGGCCGGCAGGCGAGCGGCTGCAGAAAGTACTCGCCGCCGCCGGTCTCGGCTCCCGGCGCGCGATCGAGGACTGGATCCGCGCCGGCCGCGTCACCATCGACGGGCGGATGGCGGCGCTGGGCGATCGGGTGCAGCCGGACGAC
>JBIIDW010000331.1:0-3688 GCA_044238215.1 Steroidobacteraceae bacterium | reverse complement strand
CAGGCGACGGCGGTGACCATCTTGGCGCCGTGCCTGGCGATCCCCTCGTTCTCGTAGCGCCGACCGACCATGAAGCCGACGATGTTCTGCAGGAACACCAGCGGGATGCGCCGCTGGGCGCAGAGCTCGATGAAGTGCGCGCCCTTCTGCGCCGATTCGGAGAACAGGATGCCGTTATTGGCCACGATGCCGACCGGCATGCCTTCGATGTGCGCGAAGCCGGTGACCAGCGTGGTGCCGTAGCGCGCCTTGAACTCGTCGAACCCGCTGTCGTCGACGATGCGGGCGACGATCTCGCGGACGTCGAAGGGCTTGCGCGGATCGTCGGGGACGACGCCGTGCAGTTCCTCGGCGGCGTAGCGCGGCGGACGCGGCGGGCGCAGCGCCAGCGACGTGGCCGGAGTGGCGGCCGGCGCGCCGAGCCGGGCGACGATGCAGCGCGCGCGGCCGAGCGCGTCGGCGTCGTCCTCGGCGAGATGATCGGCGACGCCGGAGAGCCGCGTGTGCACGTCGGCGCCCCCGAGGTCCTCGGCGCTGACGTCCTCGCCGGTGGCCGCCTTCACGAGCGGCGGGCCGCCGAGGAAGATCGTGCCCTGCCCGCGCACGATGATGGACTCGTCGCTCATGGCCGGCACGTAGGCGCCGCCGGCGGTGCAGCTGCCCATCACGACGGCGAGCTGCGGGATGCCCTCGGCCGACATGGTCGCCTGGTTGTAGAAGATGCGGCCGAAGTGGTCGCGGTCGGGGAAGACCTCGTCCTGGCTCGGCAGGTGCGCGCCGCCCGAGTCGACGAGGTAGATGCAGGGGAGCCGGTTCTCGCGCGCGATCTCCTGCGCGCGCAGGTGTTTCTTCACGGTGAGCGGGTAGTAGGTGCCGCCCTTCACGGTGGCGTCGTTGCACACGATCACGCACTCGCGGCCGGCAACGCGGCCGATGCCGGTGATGATGCCCGCGCCGGGCGCGTCGTCACCGTAGCAGCCGAGCGCCGCGAGCGGCGAGAACTCGAGGAAGGGCGTGCCGGGGTCCAGCAACAGCTCGATGCGCTCGCGCGGCAGGCGCTTGCCGCGCGCCACGTGCCGCGCCCGGGCGGCGTCGCCGCCGCCGCGGGCCACGCGCTCGTGCTGCCGGCGCAGGTCGTCGACCAGCGCGCGCATGGCGGCGGCGTTGCGGCGGAAGGCCTCGCTGCGCGGGTCGAGCGTGGATTCGATCACGGCCATGTCGGGTCCGGGTTGCCCTAATCCTCCGATTGTCGGACAATAGCACCGAAATTACGAAATAGGCAACCGACCATGCCGGGACTCGACGCCTGCGATCTCGACTTCGGACTCGGCGACACCCTCGACGATGTGCGCGCCTCGGTGCGGCGCTTCGCCCGCGCCGAGATCGCGCCGCTGGCCGACGAGACCGACCGCCACAACGCCTTCCCTGCCCCGCTGTGGCGGCGGCTCGGCGAGCAGGGCCTGCTCGGGCTCACGGTGCCGGAGCGCTGGGGCGGCGCCGACCTCGGCTACCTCGCGCACATCGTCGCGATGGAGGAGATCTCGCGCGCCTCGGCCTCGATCGGTCTCTCATACGGCGCGCACTCGAACCTCTGCGTGAACCAGCTGCGGCTCAACGGCAGCGACGCACAGCGCGACCGCTACCTGCCGAAGCTGGTCAGCGGCGAGCACGTGGGCGCGCTGGCGATGTCGGAACCCGGCGCGGGCTCCGACGTGGTGTCGATGCAGCTGCGGGCGGTGCGGCGCGGCGACGCGTATCACCTCACGGGCCGCAAGATGTGGATCACCAACGGCCCCGACGCCGACGTGCTGGTGGTCTATGCGAAGACGACGCCGGAGGCCGGCGCAAAGGGCATCACGGCGTTCATCGTCGAGAAGAGCTTCGCCGGGTTCTCGACGGCCCAGAAACTCGACAAGCTCGGCATGCGCGGTTCGAACACCTGCGAGCTGGTGTTCGAGGACTGCCGGGTGCCGGCGGAGAACGTCCTCGGTGAACCCGACCGCGGCGTGCGCGTGCTGATGAGCGGCCTGGACTACGAGCGCGCCGTGCTGGCGGCGGGGCCGCTGGGTATCATGGCGGCCGCGCTGGACCTGGTGCTGCCCTACGTGCACGAGCGCCGGCAGTTTGGCGAGCCGATAGGGCACTTCCAGCTGATGCAGGCGAAGATCGCCGACATGTACGCCAACTACACCGCGGCTCGCGCGCTGGTCTACGCGGTCGGCCGCGCCTGCGACGACGGCCGCTGCAGCCGCCACGACGCCGCCGCCGCGATCCTGTTCGCCGCGGAGAAGGCGACGGTGATCGCGCTGGAGGCGATCCAGGCGCTCGGCGGCAACGGCTACGTCAACGACTATCCGGCCGGCCGGCTGCTGCGCGACGCCAAGCTCTACGAGATCGGCGCCGGCACGCAGGAGATCCGCCGCATGCTGATCGGGCGCGAGCTGTTCGCGCGCACCGCGTGAGCGAAGCCCCCGCCAAGGCTGCGTTCGAGCCGGTACGGATCGACCGCGCCTACCGCAAGGTCGCCGACGCGCTGATCGAGCGGATCACCAGCCGCGCGCTCGCCGAGGGCGAGCGGCTGCCGCCGGAGCTCGAGCTCGCGCGGCAGTTCGGCGTGAACCGCTCGACCGTGCGCGAGGCGCTGCGTGAGCTGGAGTCGGCAGGGCTGCTGCGGCGCGAGCGCGGCTCGAAGCTGATGATGGTGAGCCGCCCGGGGCTCGACGCGGTGGCGGGCGACGTGAGCCGCGCGATGGCGCTGCACGACGTGACGCTGCGCGACGTCTGGGAAGGCCTGACGATCCTCGAGCCGCCGATCGCCGAGGCCGCGGCGCGGCGTCGGACCGAGGCCGACCTCGCTGCGCTCGCGGCGGTGCTGGCGCAGGCCAATGCGCCGGATCCGCTGGTGGCGGCGCAGCAGGCGGCGGGCTTCTTCCGCGCGCTCGGCGACGCCACCCACAACCCGGTGCTGACGCTCGGCCACGAGCCGCTGCTGCAGCTGCTGGTGCCTTCGCTGCAGGCGATGATCGACGAGGTGCCGCAGGCGCGCTCGCGCATCGCCAATGCCCAGCGCCGCATCGTCGAGGCGCTGCGCGCACGCGACGCCGCGGCCGCGCAGACCTGGACGGCGAAGCACATCCGCGACTTCCGCCGCGGCTTCGAGCTGGCGGGGATCGACATCGCCGAGGGCGTGCACCGGCGGGGGTGAGGGAAGGGCTAGTCCAGCGCTACGGCAGAGGCGCAGCGCCTGCAAGCTGCAGCACGAGCCCGGCGAGACCCGCGCCGATCACCACCGGGATCACGCCCAGCCGGAAGCGGAACAGCGCGACGGCGGCGGCCACGCCGATGACGACGGCGGGCCATTCGAAGGGGCCTCCGAAACCGCGCGGCCACAGCACGTGCCAGGCGAAGAACAGCGCGAGGTTCGCGATCACGCCGACCACGGCTGCGGTGATCGCCGTCAGCGGCGCGGTGAAGCCCAGGTTGCCGTGAGTGGATTCGATCAGCGGGCCGCCGAGGAAGATGAACAGGAAGGACGGCAGGAAGGTGAAGAAGGTCACGACTAGGGCGGCCGCGGCGCCGGCGAGGAACAGCGAGTCGCTGCCGAAGAGCGCGCTGGTCCAGCCGCCCACGAAACCGACGAAGACGACGACCATGATCAGCGGACCGGGCGTGGTTTCGCCGAGTGCGA
>JBIIDW010000330.1:0-3692 GCA_044238215.1 Steroidobacteraceae bacterium | reverse complement strand
ACTCGGCGGTGATGTTCTTCCCGCGGCTGCTTGCCTATGACCGGTTGCGCGGCCGCGATGAGCCCTTCGCACCCTCCGCCGCGGCGGCGGGCATGCTCGCGCGCTTCGACGAGATCGTGCCGCCGTGGGCGCCGCCGCCCGCCGGGCAGCCCCAGCTGCGACCGCGTTTTCGCCCGGCCTGTGAACTCGACGACGGCGAGCGCCAGAGACTGCTGCATGCGGGCATCAACGTCCTTTCCGCGCTGCGCCGCGCTGCGCCGGATGCCGGCGGGCCGCGGACGCTCGCTGCCGGCAATCCTGGCGCCACCGACTGGCGCTACCTCGGTTCGCGCAGGCTCGCGCAGCTGGTCGCACGCTCGGTGGAGCAGGGCACGCGCTGGTCGGTCCTCGCCGGCAACGGCCCCGCGACGTGGCGCCGCGTCCGGGCCCAGGTCGAGTCCTTCCTCGAGGCCCTCGACGCAGACGGCGCGTTCGCGGGCGACGGCCAGCAGGAGCGGTTCTTCGTCGTCTGCGACGAGCGGCTGAACGCCGTCGGCGACGCCGGGCTGCGGCTGCTCGTCGCGTTCGCCGCGTCGCGCCGTGGCGAGTTCCACGGCTTCACGGTCACGCAGCTCCCGGGCGGCAGCGAGGTCCGCTGGGTGTCGGTCAATCGCCTGCCGCTGGGCTGAGGTTCCCGCCTTCGCCCCAGCCGCCGCCACCGGGCGTCAGGACCTCGATCTCGTCGCCGGGCTGCACGTCGAACGCCGCGCAGGCGCCCAGTGTCTCGACGCCGCCGTCGTGGCGGTGGATCCGGGTCACGCCCGGCGCGCCGTCGCCACCGCCGGCCAGCCCGAACGGGCGCGTGCTGCGGCGGTTGGCGAGGATCGCCGCCTGCATCGGCGCCAGGAAGCGCAGCCGCCGTCGCGCGCCGTCGCCGCCGCGGTGCCGGCCGCTGCCGCCCGAGCCGCGGCGGATCGCGAATTCGACGACCTGCACGGGGAAGCGCGCCTCGAGGATCTCGGGATCCGTCAGGCGCGAGTTGGTCATGTGCGTCTGCACGGCCGCACAGCCGTCGAAACCTTCGCCGGCACCGGCACCACCGGCGATGGTCTCGTAGTACTGCAGCGTCGCGTCGCCGAAGGTGAGGTTGTTCATGGTGCCCTGTGACGCCGCCAGCAGGCCCAGCGCGCCGTACAGCGCGTCGACGACGATCTGCGAGGTCTCGACGTTGCCAGCGACCACGGCGGCCCCGGGCGGCGGGTCCAGCAGCGATTCGGGCGGGATCACCAGTTCCACCGGTCGCAGGCAGCCCTCGTTCAGCGGCACAGGGCGACGCACGAGCGTCCGGAACACGTACAGCACGGCGGCGACCGTGACCGCGCGCGGCGCGTTGAAGTTGTGCGGGCCCGCTGGCGACGTGCCGGTGAAGTCGATGCGCGCGCGGCCGGCTGCGGCGTCGATGCGCACGCCTACCTTCACCCGCGGCCCGCCGTCCAGCGCGACCTCGCAGCACGCGGCCCGGTCACCCAGCGCGCGCAGTGCGGCCCGCACGCAGGACTCGGCGTTGTCCTGCACGGCCTTCATCGCCGCGGCGAGGCGCGGCGCCCCGTGTTCGCGGGTCGCCCGCAGCAGTTCCTCCGCGCCGCGCGCGTTGGCGGCGAGCTGCGCGCGCAGGTCCGCGAGGTTGCGCGCCGGATCGCGCGCCGGCCAGCGGCCGTCCGCAAGCAGGGCGAGCAGTTCGGCCTCGCGCAGCCGGCCGCCCTCCAGCAGCCTGAACCCGTCGAACAGGATCCCTTCCTCGTCTAGGCTGCGGCTGAACGGCGGCATCGAACCCGGAGTGATGCCGCCGATGTCCGCATGATGCGCGCGCGAGGCGACGAAGAACGCGGGCGCTTCCGCGTCGCCGGCGAACACCGGGCTGACCAGCGTGATGTCGGGCAGGTGGGTGCCGCCGCTGCCGGGGCCGTTCACCAGCCAGGCGTCGCCGCGCGCGATCGCGCCGTTGCAGCGGGCGATCACCGCGCGCACGGTGGCGCCCATCGAGCCGAGGTGTACCGGCATGTGCGGTGCGTTGGCGACGAGCGCGCCGTCCGCGTCGAACACGGCGCAGGAGAAATCCAGGCGCTCCTTGATGTTGACCGACTGCGCCGTGCGGCGCAGGACCTCGCCCATCTGCGTCGCCACGTGCATGAACAGGCCGTCGAAGATCTCGACCTGTGCCGGATCGTCGACCGCGGGCAGCGCGACGCGACCCGCGCCGGACCGCGGCTGCGCCGGAGCGTCGTCCAGCCGCTCCGCGCGCAGCGCGCCGTCGCCCGCGGGCACGATGCGCCAGCCGGGCTCCAGCACGAAGGTCGAATGGGGTTCGACGACCAGCGCCGGACCCTGCAGCGGCGCGGACACCGACTGCGCGGGCACGACCGGCACGTCGACCCATTCGCCGAACCAGGCGCGGGCGCGCCGTGCGGGCACAGCGGCCGCCGGCTCCAGATGCCAGCGCTGGCGGCCGGCATCGCCGGCGACGCGCGCCTCGACGCGCACCGCGGCGACGTGCAGGTTGCCGCTGTCCGGACGGTAACCGAAGCGGCGCTCGTGCTCCGCGGCGAACGCGTCGCGCAGCGTGTCGGGGTCGTCGCCCGCCACGTCGAGCGTGGTCTCGGAGTGCCCCTCGCGGAGCTCGAACAGGGTTGCGCAATGCGGCGCTGCCGGCGCGAGCGCCGCCACCGCCTGCGCGCGCAGCTGCGCGGCCGTACCGCACGCCGCGCGCCAGCCGGCGTGATCCAGCGGCAGGCCGACACCGCGCCGGGCGACCTCGACGCGGTCTGCCACGCCGATGCCGAAGGCCGACAGCACGCTGGCGAGCGGGTGCACCAGCACCTGGCGGATACCGCAGGCTTCGGCGACGCGGCAGGCGTGCTGGCCCGCCGCGCCGCCGAATGCGACCAGGGTGAAGCCCGCCGGATCGGCGCCCTGGCGGATCGAGACGTGGCGGATGGCGTTGGCCATCGCGGCGACCGCCACGTCCAGGTAGTCGGCGGCGATCCGCTCGACGGGGCGCGCGGCGTCCAGGGCGCGCAGCGCCGCGTGCGCCGCCGCCGCCGAGATCGGCTGGTCGCGGCGCGGGCCGAAGGCGTGGGGCATGGTGTCGGGGCCGAGCCGGCCAAGCGCCACCTGCACGTCCGTCAGCGTGGCGGGGCCGCCGAGTCCGTAGCAGGCGGGTCCCGGATCCGCGCCCGCCGATCCCGGGCCGACCTGGGCCCGGCCGTCCCGTCGGGTGAGCACCGAGCCGCCGCCCGCGGCGATCGTGTGCACGTCGAGCATCGGTGCGTGCAGGCGCGCTCCGGCAATCTCGTGCTCGAAGCGCCGCGCGAACGTGCCCTCGCAGACCGACACGTCGGTCGAGGTGCCGCCCATGTCGAAGCCGATCAGCCGGGCGATGCCGGCGTCGGCACCGAGCCGTGCCATGCCGATCAGGCCCCCGGCCGGTCCCGACAGCACGCTGACCGGTGCCCGGAAACGCTCCGGCGCGGCAAGCCCGCCCGCGCTCTGCATGAAGTCCAGGCTCGCGGCCGGGGCCAGGCTGCGCGCCTCGCCGGCCAGCGCGTCGACGTAGCGCCGGAGCGTGGCGGCGAGGTTGGCCTCGAACACGGCGCTGTCGCCGCGGGCGACGAACCGCGGCAGCGCAAGCGACTCGTGCGAGGCTACCACCTCGG
>JBIIDW010000329.1:0-3696 GCA_044238215.1 Steroidobacteraceae bacterium | reverse complement strand
CCCGCCCCCGCCCCCGAACCCGTGCGCGTGGTGCTGCTGACCACGCTCGGCAACATCACCCTCGAGCTGGACGCGGCGCGGGCGCCGCTGACCACTGCGAACTTCCTGCGCTACGTCGACCAGAGGCGTTTCGACGGCATCGGCTTCTACCGCGCGCTGCCGATCGGCGAAGACGGGCGCTACGGCCTCGTGCAGGGCGGCGCCCGGGGCGACCCGAAGCGGGTGCTCAAGCCGGTGGCGCACGAGTCGCCGGCGCAGACCGGGCTCAGCCACGTCGATGGCGCCATCTCGATGGCGCGCATGGCGCCGGGCAGCGCCACGGGCGACTTCTTCATCGTGCTCGGTGGTCTGACCTCGCTCGACGGCAACGCCGCGGCGGGCGATCCGGGCTATGCCGTGTTCGGGCGCGTGGCCGAGGGCATGGACGTGGTGAAGCAGATCCTCGCGCAGCCGCGCGACCCGGAGGCCGGTGCGGAGTCGGGCATGAAGGGCCAGATGCTCGCGAAGCCCGTACAGGTCGTGCAGGCACGCCGGGCGCCGCCGCCCGCTACCACGGCGCCGGCCGGTAGTCCTTGAGGAACTGCCCCCACGGGTGCTCGCCCGTGCGGTGGCCTTCGAAGATCGGGTCGACGATGCGCGCCGCGCCGTCGATGATGTCCAGCGGCGGCGCGAAGCCGAGTTCCGCCTTGCGCGCCGCGTGCACGGCCGGGTCCTCGTCGGTGACCCAGCCGGTGTCCACGGCGTTCATGTGGATGCCGTCGCGCAGGTAATCGGGCGCGCTGGTGCGCGTCATCATGTTGAGCGCGGCCTTCGCCATGTTCGTGTGCGGGTGGCGGTCGGTCTTGGTGGTGCGGTAGAACTGCCCTTCCATCGCGCTGACGTTGACGATGTGCTTGTGCCGGCCCGGCGTGGCCGCCATCAGCGGCCGCAGCCGCGCGTTCAGCGTGTAGGGCGCGATCGCGTTGATCAGCTGCACCTCGAGCAGCTCGGCGGTCTGCACCTCGTGCAGCCGCAGCCGCCAGCTGTTCACCTCGCGCAGGTCGACCTGCTGCAGGTCCTCGTCGTAGCGGCCGGCCGGGAACAGCGACTCGCCGTCGCGGAAGTCCTCGTCGAGGTAGCGGCGCTGCGACAGCGCGGCGCTGTGCACCAGCCCCTCGAGCGCGGACTGGCCACGCGGCGCGGGCAGCGCGGATGCGTCGCCCGACGCGGCGGCGCCGGGCGCCGCGGGCGCGACCGCGACGCTGCGGCAGAGCTCGGCGTGCGCAGCCAGCAGCGGCCGCCACTCGCCGGGCAGCGCGTCGAACGGCTGCGATTCCTGCTCGAGCAGGTGGCGGAAGAAGCCGGCGGGCCGGCGCACCGTCTGGCAGGCGTTGTTGAGGATGTAATCGAGGCGCGGCAGGCGGCCGGCGAGCGCGCGCGCGAAGGCCTCGACGCTCGGCGTGTGGCGCAGGTCGAGGCCGAACACCTGCAGGCGCTCGCGGAACTCCGCGAAGTCGGGCTCGCGCGCATAGCGGGCGGCGGCATCGACCGGGAAGCGGGTCGTGACGATCACCTGCGCGCCGGCGCGCAGCAGCTTCAGCGCCGCCTGGAAGCCGATCTTGACCCGCGCGCCGGTGACCAGCGCGCAGTGGCCGCGCAGGTCGGCGCTCTGCGAGCGCTTGGCGTAGTTGAACTCCCCGCATTCCGGGCACATCGAGTCGTAGTAGCGGTGCGGGCTCGCGTAGTCGCGCTTGCAGACGTAGCAGTTCAGTTGCCTGTGCAGCGACGGCGCGGCGGCCGGCAGCGGCGCGGCTTCCGCGGTCGTGGGCGGCGGCAGCCACAGCGGCTGGTAGACCTCGCTGCGGCGCTGCACGCGCAGACCCGTCCGTTCGATCAGTGCGCGGTCGCGCTCGCGCGCGGCGGCGCGGTCGGCGCGGCGCATCGCCTTGGCCATCCGCACCAGGTCCTGGCGCTCGGGCTTGGCGACCAGCCCCGCCAGCATCAGCAGGTCGCGCCGGTCCTCGCGCGACATCCCCGCGAGGATCGAGCGGTCCGCCTCGATCGCCCGCAGCACCCCGATGCAGCGCGCGAGGTCGGCCGAAGAAGGCGCGCCGTCGCCCGGCATCGCGCTCAGCGGGCCGGGGCCGGCCGCGCGAACGCGGCCCGCGCGAACTCCGCGAGTTCGCGGTTGAAGCGCTCGGGGTCCTCGGTGAACGGCGAGTGGCCTGCCTCGGGGTAGACGCTGACGCTCGCCAGCGGCAGGCCGGTGGCCAGTGCGCGTGCATCGGCCTCGGGCGTGCTGAGATCCTTGCCGGCGGCAACCAGCCGCAGCGGCACGTCGATCCCGGGGATCAGGTCGCGGTTGTCGAAGCGCCGGTCGAACATGTGCACCCGCGCGTCCCCCGGCACCATCATGCCGATGACGGCGGCGCGCTCGACCCATTCCTGCGGCATCGTCTTCGCGGTGAGCATGCCGGCGGTGCGGCGCGTGGCCGCGAGCCGCTGCTCGATGTCGGCGGAGGCCGCGGCCTCGCGCGAGCGGCGCATGGCTTCGGCCGCCTGCGGGTTCGATGCCGGCGGGGGCGTCAGCCCGCCATAGGCCCCGGTCAGCACGACTCCGGCCACTCCCTTCGTGCCGGCGTGCCGCAGGTAGTCGGTGACCACCAGCGTGCCGTAGGACCAGCCCAGCAGCACCGGCCGCTGCAGGCCGGTGGCGGCGATGACCCGCTGCACGTCGCCGGCCCAGGCGGTGGAGTCGACGTAGGCCTCGCGCTGCCAGGGCTTGCCGGAGCTGCCGTGGCCGCGCAGGTCGAAGGCGACGAGGTGGAACTCGTCGGCCAGCGCCGAGCGCAGCTGCGGCTCGAAGCTGAGGTAGCTCTGGCCGATGCCGTGCACCAGCAGGATCGCCGGTTTGCCGCGCTCGCCGGCCTCGACCACGTTCAGCGGCACGCCGCCGCTGCCCTCGACGCGTGAGAAGCGCAGTTCCGCGCCGGAGGCCGGCGCGACCAGCGGCAGCAGGCAGGCGAGGGCGGCGAGCAGAGCGGACACGAGCACGCGGGAGCGCATGGGTGGAATCCTCCGGGGGGTGTCAGGTGGCAGCGGCCATCAGCTCGAGCAGGAGTTCGCGCGCGCCGTTCCAGAACACCTGGATGCCGATGCAGAACAGCAGGAAGGCCGAGAGCCGCACGATGATCGTGGTGCCGGTGCCGCCCACCGCGCGGATCGCGTTCCAAGGGCATGTGGCTGGGCGGGCGAAGCCTGGGGGGGGCTCCGGTAAACGGCACTCCTGAAGAGTTGCTCCGGCGCTTTCCGACCGCGACATTGGCGATTCCACGTCCCCATCGGCCACCAAGTC
This sequence comes from Steroidobacteraceae bacterium, assembly GCA_044238215.1. Lineage (GTDB taxonomy): Bacteria > Pseudomonadota > Gammaproteobacteria > Steroidobacterales > Steroidobacteraceae > UBA964. Next base: position 362 of record JBIIDW010000329.1, on the reverse strand, counting down.
TAGCGGCAATGGCTCGCGTCTGCCGATCGTCTGCCCTCGTCGCGGTGGTTGCTCGGGGTTCGAGGGTGTCAGGGGTGCGATGGGCGCCTGCGCCGGGGTCGCTTGCATATAGATAGGCCGGCGGCCTATATTGACCGCATTAGGCCAGTGGCCAGTTGCAAGAAGGGTAACCCCATGGCGTTACAGGACCCTGCCCAGATCCGCGACCGCAGTTCGGACTTCTTCCAGTTCTGGCTGAAGAAGCGGCAGGCGGAACTTCGGCCCCTCGTGACCGAAACCCTTCTGAATGAGCACCGCGCCAATCCGGTCGGTGCCGATCGCTCTCACTCGCGTGAGCTGACGCTGGTCCTGAACTTCCTTCG
>JBIIDW010000328.1:0-3698 GCA_044238215.1 Steroidobacteraceae bacterium | reverse complement strand
CGTGACAAAGCCGTTTTTGAGAGCACCTTGTCTGTCGAGCAAGCCGCAGATCGACTGGGTAGCCTCATCGCTCAGGGCCTTCTGTCGCGAATGCACGCATCGCCCATCAGTGGACGCGTGAAGGGCCGACAGGTCAGGCTCATTCAGGCACCCGGCCCCTTGGCCTTTCGGCTGGCCGCGTTGCAGTTCACCGGAACGCTTTACGAAACCCCTACCGGTTGCAAAGTTGTCGGGGAGTACAGCTTCACGGGCTTTGGCCGACTCCTTGCAGGAGTACTCGTTGGCACATTCGGTGTTGTTGCGGCCCTGCTTGGCTTTGCAGCCGTTCTTGCGTTCTTGTCGGGCAAGCCAGCCCAAGGGTGGCAAGCGGCTAAGGCCGCCGGCGTTTGCGTTCTTGCGTGTCTGCCAATAGGGCTGCTGGCCGGGCATACCCGATCGGCAGCAGCTGGTGATCGGTCCGAGCTTGAGCAAGCCATAAGGCTTACCTTGCTTGGCACACAACGGCAGTAGGGCAAGCGATTCCTCGCCGGTGCTGACCTCGGCACCCCGGACATCAGCTGCCGTCCCGTGCCGCCACGAAGGGCGGCATGGCGCCCCTCAGGTATCCGCCGCCGGCAGCGGCAGCCGCTGGCTCCGCGCGGGCTCGACGGCCGGCGGCAGCAGCTTGTACATCACCGGGGTCACGAGCCGCGCCAGCAGCGTCGAGGTGACGAGCCCGCCGATGATCACCCAGGCCATCGGCGAGTACAGGCCGATGTTCTGCAGCGCCAGCGGCAGCAGGCCGCCGATGGCGGTGGCCGAGGTCAGCAGGATCGGCAGGAAGCGGATCTCGCCGGCGCGCTCGATCGCCTCGTCGAGCGGCACGCCTTCCTCGCGCAGCTGGTTGGTGAAGTCGACCAGCAGGATGGAATTCTTGATCTCGATGCCGAGCAGGGCGATGAAGCCGATGGCCGCGGTGAACGACACGTCGTTACCCGTCGCGAGCAGCATCAGCAGGCCGCCGAACACGCCGAGCGGAACCACCGTGAGCACGATCAGCGTGGAGCGGAAGCTGCCGAACTCGAGCACGAGGATGGCGAAGATGCCGAACATCGCGACGATGATCGCGGTGCCGATGCCGCCGAACGCGTCGGCGCCGGCCTCCGCCTCGCCCCCCAGCACGTAGCGGTAGCCGCGCGGCCACTCCATGGCCTCGAGCTGCTCGACCACCGCCTCGGTGACGCGGGCGGTGTTGGCACCGCGCGCCACCTGGGCATCGATCGTGACCGCGCGCTCGCGGTCGAATCGCGACACGCGGACCGGCGCCGCCTCGAAGTGCAGCGTGGCGAGCTGGCCGAGCGGCAGCGACTCACCCGACGCCGTGGGGACGCGCACGCTGGCGAGCGTGTCGAGGTCCGCGCGGGAGCCTACCGGCGTGCGCACGACGATGTCGTACTGCTCGCCGTCGGCGTCCTTGAACCGGCCAGCCGGGATGCCCGACACCGACAGCCGCACGGCGCGGTCGAACTCCACCGCCGGCACGCCGAGCATCGCGGCCTTCGAGGTGTCGACCTCGAGGCGCAGGTTGGTGCGTGGCACGGCCAGGGGGTTCTCGACGTCGCGCGCGCCCGGGGTCGAGGCGATCAGCGCCTCGACCTGGCCCGCGAGGCGGCTGAGCACCCCGAGGTCCGGCCCGACCACGCGCACGGCGATCGGTGCGGTGACCGGCGGTCCGTTGACGAACTCCTTGACGATGATCTTGGCGCCCGGGTAGCCGTCCAGGCGGGCGCGCAGCCCGTCGAGCCGGCGCGGCGTCTCGCGCGTGTGGTAGCGCTCGAGGATCACGAAGATCTCGCCGTAGTTCGGCGCCTCGTTGCGCTGCAGCTGGTTGTAGTAGATCAGCGGGTTGCCGCGGCCGAGGTTGGTGAACCAGGTGCGCACCTCCGGCATCGCGCGCAGCTCGTCCTCGACGTGGCGCAGCACGCGATCGGTGGCCTCGAGGCTGGAGCCGTTGGCCGTCTCGACCTCGATCACGAACTGCGGCGTGTCGGCCTTCGGGAACAGGCTGGAGCCGATCACCTGCACGAGCCCGAATGACAGCAGGATGGAGCCGCCGATCGCCACGGCGACGGTGGCGCGCGGTCGCGCGAGGCAGTAGTGCAGCGCGGGTCGGTAGTAGCGGTGGATCGCCCCCATCACGCGCTGCAGGACCGCGTTGCCGTGTCCTCCCGGCTTTTCTTCCAGCAGGCGGCTGGCGAGGAACGGGATGATGAACAGCGCGATCAGCAGCGATCCGATGACGGTGGCGACCACCGCCGAGGGCAGCACGCGGATGAACTTGCCTGCGGTGCCGGGCAGCGCGAGCAGCGGCAGGAACGCGAATACCAGCACCGCTGTGCAGCCCAGGATCGCGACGAAGATCTGCCGCGTGCCGTCGATCGCCGCGCGGACGCGGTCGAGCCCCATGCGCTGGTGGCGCGCGATGTTCTCGACCGCGACGATCGAGTCGTCGACGAGCAGGCCGAGCGCGACCACGAAGCCGGCGATCGACAGCTGGTTCAGCGAGTAGCCCATGAAGTAGAGCACGGAGACGCCGAACGCGAGCGACAGCGGTATCGAGATCATGACGATGCCCGCGGCGCGCAGTCCCAGCGGCAGCAGCGTCAGCAGCACGAGGGCGATGGCGATGCCGAAATCGAGGTAGAGGCGGTTCAGGCGGTCCTCGACGTTGCGCGACTGGTCGAAGCCGAGCTCCAGCTCGACCCGCGAGGGCAGCGTCTCGCGGAAGCGCTCGACGGTCGACCCGATCGAGCGGCGCACGCCGATGACGTTGAACCCCTCCTTCATGTTGGCGGTGACGAACACCGCGCGCCGGCCGGCGTAGCGTCCGACGTAACCCCACTGGCCGACGTCCCAGCGCACGTCGGCCACGTCGCGCACCCGCACGGGCCGGCCGTCGACGGCGCTGACCACCGTGTCGCGGACCTGCCCGAGGTTCTCGTAGCTGCCGCTGGTCTTCAGGCTGAAGCTGCGCGTCCCGGAGTCGACGACGCCGGCCGGAATGCCGGCGTTCTCGCTCTCGATGGCGCGGATGACCTGGCCGGCGGTGAGGCGCAGTTCCGCGAGCCGGGTCGGGTCGAGTTCGATCCGCAGCTCGCGTGGCGGAAAGGCCCAGCTCTCGGCGGTGCGAACGCCCTTGACCCCGCGCAGTGCGTCGCGCAGCTCGCGCGCGCGGTCCTCGAGCTCGCGCCACGGCGCGTCCTCGGACACCAGCGCGAACTGCACGATGTTGACCAGGCCTGGCGAGATCTTGCGCACCTCGAGCTCGCGCAGTTCGGCGGGCAGGCCAGGCCGCAGCGCGTTGATCTCGCGAATGACCTCGTCGTACTTGCGGTCGGCGTCGACGGAGGCCTCGAACTCGACCGCGGTGAAGCTCACGCCGTCGCTGACGTAGGTCTCGATCGAGCGCACGTCGTCGAGCTCGGCCAGGCGGTCCTCGACCGGCTTGGCGACGCGCCGCTCGAGGTCCTTCGGGTCCGCCCCCGGCATGATCCCCGCGATCTGGAAGGCGGCGATCGTGAACGAGGGGTCCTCCTCGCGCGCGATCGTGGTGAAGGTGAAGGCGCCGATCGCCACCAGGCACAGGAAGGCGACCAGCGTGAACTGGTAGCGGCGGATCGGGAACTCGAGGATCGACACGGGTTCAGTTCCGCGCAGGA
>JBIIDW010000327.1:0-3703 GCA_044238215.1 Steroidobacteraceae bacterium | reverse complement strand
GGCGCCGCGCGCGGGCGCGGCGCTCAGTCGTGCCAGTGGAAGACCTCGGAGAAGAACGCCGGCGGCCGGCTCTCGTCGATGTCGAGCATGGCGCCCAGCCCCGCCTGCATCGCCGCGATCGCTTCCGGCTCGCCGAAGCTCGGCAGGATCCGCGACGGATCCCGGATCTCGTAGTACGAGATCACGTTCGTGCCGCTGACCAGCACTTCCTTCAGGCCGATGTCGAAGCGGGCCCACAGGTCGTTGAACTGGACCCGGGCGCGGTTGCGTACCCAGTCGAGGTAGTTGGCCTCCTGTCCGGCCTTCAGGTTCAGCGCGATCGCCGCGCGCTTCAGCGGGCCCGGCACGTCGCGGGTCCAGCGCAGCTCCTCGGCGTAGAAGATCGGCGCAAAGCCCGGGTCGAGCAGCGCACCGAGCCGCCCGGTGAGCATGGCGACCGCCTCGGGGGTCTGGAACGCCTCGCCCACCGCGGCGGGGCTGTCCGCGCCGTAGTGCGCGATGATGTGCGTACCGTTCATCAGCACCGTCTTGGAGTGGATGCCCACGCGGCCGAACACGCGCGCCAGCACGGGCGCGTCGTCCGCGAGCCAATCCAGGTAAGCCTGCTCGTGGCCTTCCTTGACCTTCATCTGCACGCCGATGTGATGCCTGCTCATGTCGCCTCCGCCAGAGGGGATTCGCCCCGTCCGCCTATCTTGGGCGCGTTGGCGATGCGCAATCAATGCGGGCGGTTCAACCCGCTGGACAGCCGGTCCGGGCACAGACGCCGCGCGGCCGGGACGGGCGCGCATCGCTTACCATAGCGACGCTTTACCGCACCGTACGCACCACCGCAGGTCAGTCATCGTGCCCGTAGACGTCTCCGCACGCGTGCGCCGCGTGAAGCCCTCGCCCACCCTCGCCGCCACCGCCCGCGCCGCCCAGCTGCGCGCAGCCGGTCGCGACATCATCGGCCTGACGGCGGGCGAGCCCGACTTCGACACGCCTGAACACGTCCGCGCAGCTGGCGAGGCGGCCATCCGCGCCGGCTTCACCCGCTATACCGACGTCGGCGGCACCCCCGAGCTGAAGGACGCGGTCGCCGCCAAGTTCGAGCGCGACAACGGCCTGAAGTACGCGCGGCCGCAGATTCTGGTGTCGACCGGCGCCAAGCAGACGCTGTTCAACCTCTGCATGGCGGTGCTCGACCCGGGCGACGAGGTCGTGATCCCGGCGCCCTACTGGGTCTCCTACCCCGACATGGCGATGCTGGCCGACGCGCAGCCCGTCGTGGTGCCGGCAGGCCCGGACCAGGGCTACCGGATCACCCCGGCGCAGCTCGAGGCCGCGATCACCCCGCGCACGCGGCTGCTGCTGCTGAACTCGCCGAGCAACCCGACCGGCGCCGCCTACTCGCGGGCCGAGCTGCAGGCGCTGGGCGAGGTGCTGCTGCGCCACCCGCGCGTGCTGATCGGCACCGACGACATCTACGAGAAGATCCACTGGGCCGCGGAGCCCTTCGCCTCGCTGGCCCAGGCCGTGCCGGCGCTGTACGACCGGACGGTCACGATCAACGGCCTGTCGAAGAGCCACGCGATGACCGGCTGGCGCATCGGCTACTGCGGCGGCCCCGCCGAGGTCATCGCCGCCATGGCGACCATCCAGGGGCAATCGACTTCGAACCCGTCCTCGGTATCGCAGAAGGCGGCGGTGGCGGCGCTGAACGGACCGCAGGACTGCGTTGCCGCCATGAACGAGTCCTACCGGCGCCGCCACGACCTGTTCGTCGGCGGCCTGAACGCCCTGCCCGGGGTGCGCTGCCGCCCCGGCGAAGGCACGTTTTACGCCTTCGCCGACGTCCGCGGCGCCATGGCGACCCGCGGCGACGCCTCCGACGTCGCCTTTTGCGACGCCCTGCTCGAGGACACCGGCGTCGCCGCCGTGGCGGGCTCGGGCTTCGGTGCACCGGGCCACATCCGCTTCTCGTTCGCCACTTCGGACGCCCAGCTGCAGGCCGCCCTCGCCCGGATGGCGGACTGGCTCGGGCGCCCTTGACGCCCCCGGGCGGTTTACCGAGAATGCGCGCCTCCTTCGGGAGCCCTCCCGTTCCCCGGTAGCTCAGTCGGTAGAGCGTCGGACTGTTAATCCGCAGGTCGTTGGTTCGAGTCCAACCCGGGGAGCCAGCTCGCTTCTTCCCTCCGATAGCCCGGCAGCATGGCCTCTTGCGGCCTTTCTATCGGCGCCCATCGCCTGCCGCGTTACGATCAGCGTTGGGTCGACAGCCCGGGGGGATGGGCCAGGATGACCGTCGCGCTCGAAGCTTCGCCACCCGACGATCCGGTGCTGGCCGCCAACCCCGGCCTGGCCGGCGACCCGCTGCTGCTCGCGATCTGGCAGCGGGTGCAGTCGATCGAGGACCCCTGCCACGAGCTCTCGGGCTACCCGCTGACGCTGGTCGACCTCGGTGTCATCAACCGCGTCGACTTCGACGCCGGCCACGTCGAGATCGGGCTCACCTACACCGAACTCGGCTGCAGCTTTGCGCCGCGCATCCTGCAGCGCATCGAGCAGGAGATGCTGGCGGTGCCCGGCGTCGCCTCCGTCGAAGCCGTCTACGAGCCCTTCCCGCCCTGGTCACCGGACCGCATGAGCACGCGCGCGCAGCAGCTCTATGCCACGCGACGCGAGCAGGCGCGCGCGGCGATCGCCGCGATCCCCGTCGAGTCGATCAAGTCCCGCCGCTCCCCACCGTCGCAGGCCTGACCATGCACATCCCGCGCATTTCACGACGTTCCCTGCTCGCGGGCGCGGGCGCGTCCGTCGCAGGCGCCATCGCCGCGCAGGGCGCCCAGGCTGCGCCTTCCGAACTCACACCGCCGCCGCCGAAGTCGCCCACGGCGAACGCCCACTGGTCGCCCGACCTGCTGCGGCAGGCCCGCGCGGGCAACTACTTCATCGTCGACGGCGTGGTGCACTGGGCCAACATGCTGCCCAACAATCGCCGGCTCGGCCCCGACTGGGAACGCGGGACCGACTGGGGCCACTCCTACCACGTGGCGACCTGCCCCAAGCCCTACCAGCTGACGCCGAAGCAGTACGTGCGCAACTGGAAGGTCGAGGAGTCGATGGACATCTGCCTGCTCGAGGCGCCCATCGACATCCTGGTCTACCACTCCACGCCGCTGTTCTACGCCTTCTGGGACGGCCTGATGTCCAACGAGAAGGGCGCGAACATGAAGGGCGAGTACCCGGACCGCACGGTCTGGTACGCCGCCGTCGACATGTTCGACCCGCTGCCCGCGGTGAAGGCGAAGATCGACGAGGTGATGGCCCAGGGCGCCGACGGCCTGAAGCTCTACCCGACGCGCGTCGACCCGGAGACCGGCAAGTCGGCGGCCTGGTTCATGGACGACCCCGACAAGGCGATGCCGGTGTTCGAGTACGCCCGCTCCAAGGGCTGCCGGCACATCGCCATCCACAAGCTGCTGGAATACACGGGCCCGGAGACCCCGGCGCTCGGCATCGCGGACATGTACAAGGTCGCGGCCGCGTTCCCCGACATCACCTGGGATCTGGTGCACGCGGGCTGGGCGCTGCTCGAGCCGACGATCGACCTGATGCGCAAACACGAGAACGTCACGGCCGTGTTCGAGGGCCCGATGTTCTGGCTGGTCTACGACATGCCGCGGTTCCACCGGATGATGGACCTGTTCATGACGCAGAT
>JBIIDW010000326.1:0-3707 GCA_044238215.1 Steroidobacteraceae bacterium | reverse complement strand
TGTCGATGGTGACCGTCAGCGACGTGGCAGCGGACGTATTGCCCGCAGGGTCGGTGGCCGTCACGGAAATCGCATTCGCACCCTGCGGCAGCGCGGTCGTCGGCGTCACGCTCCAGGTGCCGGCGGCAGCGACCGTCGTCGTCAGCACCGTGCCGCCGGGCAGCGTGACGCGGATGGTGTCGCCGGCCGTGCCCGTACCCGAGATCGTCGGCGTGGTGTCGTTCGTGACGTTGTCGCCCGCCGTGCCGCTGTCGGAGCTCGCGTCGAGCCGTGCGACCGGCGCGGCCGGGGCGGTGGTGTCCACGGTGACGGTCAGCGAGGCCGGTGCAGAGACGTTGCCCGCGGCGTCGGTGGCCGTGGCGGTGATCGCGGCGGCGCCCTGCGCCAGCGCGGCGGTGGGCGTGACGCTCCACGTGCCGTCGGCCGCCACGGTGGTACTCAGTACCGTGCCGCCGGGCAGGGTGACGCGGATCGCGTGGCCCGCGGTGCCGGTGCCCGAGATCGTCGGAGTGGTGTCGTTGGTGACGTTGTCGCCCGTGGTGCCCGAGTCCGAGCTCGCGTCGAGGCGGATCACCGGCGCGGCGGGCCCCGTGGTGACGATGTTCAGGGTGAGCGCCGTGGCCGGTGACACGTTGCCCGCGGGGTCCGCGGCGGTGATCGAGATGGCGTTGGCGCCGGCCGCGAGGTTCGTGGTCGGTGTAACGCTCCAGGTGCCGTTCGCGGCAACCGTGGTCGTCAGCACGGTGCCACCCGGCAGCGCCACGCGGATCGAGTCGCCTGCCGTGCCCGTGCCCGAGATGGTGGGCGTGGCGTCGTTGGTGATGTTGTCGCCGAGCGCGCCCGAGTCGGACGAGGGATCGAGCCGCGCGACGGGCGCGGCGGGCGCCGTCGTGTCGATGCTGAACGTGACGCTGGCGGCCGGCGAGACGTTGCCGGCGGCATCGGTGGCGGTGGCGCTGAAGGTCGCCGCACCCGAAGCGACGGCCGTCGTCGGCGTGATGCTCCAGGTGCCGTTCGCCGCAACGGTGGTGGTGAGCACCGCGCCGCCCGGCAGCGTGACGCGGATGGTGTCGCCCGCCGTGCCGGTGCCCGAGAGCGTCGGCGTATTGTCGTTGGTCAGGCTGTCGCCCGTGACGCCGGAGTCCGAACTGGAGTCGAGGCGGATCACGGGCGCGGCGGGTGCGGCCGTGTCGATCGTCAGGCTGATGCTGGCCGCCGTGGAGTCGGTGGCGCCGCCGCCGCGGTTGGCCGTGACCTGCAGCGTGACTGCGCCGTCCGGCAGCGCTGCCGAGGGCGTCGCGCTCCAGTTGCCGTTGGCATCGGCCGTGGCCGTCGCGACCGTGGTCCCCGAGGCGTTGCGCACCGTGATCGCGGCGTTCGCTTCGGCGCGACCGGAGATCGTGGGCGTGTTGTCGTTGGTGATGCGGTCGCCCTGGGTTCCCGAGTCGCTGGCCGCAGCCAGCACGACGTCGGTTGGCGCCGCGGAAGCGGGCGGGGGAGCGGACGAACCGCCGCCGCCACCGCCGCCGCCGCCGGCGGCTGCACCCAGGCCAGCCAGCACGCCGAGGCCCGCGAGGATGCCCGTGCCCCCGAAGCCACCGCTGCTCGCCGCACCGCCGGTCGCGCCACCGCCGCCGACGGGCGGGGGCAGCGGTGCATCCGGCACCGGGGTGGGGGGCGGGGTCTGCGGCAGGCCGGTGGCCGGCTGGCCGGACGTCGACGCGGTGGTCGTGCTCGCCGGGGGCGTCGTCGGAGTCGTCGTGACGGTGCCGGGCGCGGGTTCGACCGGGGTGGTCGCAGCCACCCGGGGCGCATCGCCCGACAGCAGGATGTCGTCGCGGGGGATCGGATCGCCGGCCTCGGTCAGCAGCTTGGCGCCGCGCACGTCCAGCGTGGCGCCCTGGGCGTCGGCCCAGCCACGGATCGTGATTTCCTCGCCGCTCGGCAGCTTGACCCGCAGGTCGCGCCCGAAGCGTTGCACGGTCGACCCGGCCGGCAGGCCGCGCCGGCCGTCGAGCACGATCTGGTACGCGTGGCCGGATTCGGCCGCGAACGACGCCCCCGCCGGCACGTCGATCGTCCACTGCAAGCCGCCCGGAGCCCGGTCAAGGACCTGGAATACACGCGCCATGACGCCCATCCCCTGCGTTCGTTTCTTGTCTGACCTCGGTCCGGCGACGGTGCACCGGACCCAGGGAGGTCGAATTTAGCCGACCGGTTGCCAGCGTACAGGGGGCGCCCGTTGGCCGGTCGCCGATTTGTCCGAATCGGCGACTTGACGGAATCAAACGTGCGGGGCGTCACGGCCCGGGAAACGGGGCCGCGTGTCGACGCCAAAGAAATGCCTGCGCTGCGGCCGCCGGCGGCCGCGCCCGTTCGGGGCTAGGGAACGACCACCGTGTCGCCGGCCTTCAGCTCGATGTTCTGCTCGAGCGCGCGGCCCTTGACGACCTCGGTGTAGTCGAAGCGCAGCGACGAACGCACGTTGCCTGCACGACGCAGGATCGTGATGTTCGTCAGCGAAGCGAAAGCCGTGGTGCCACCGGCCATCGACAGGGCCTGCATCACGTCGACCGTCGGGTTGATGATGAACTCGCCGGGCTTGTTGACCTGGCCGATCACGTAGATCTTGTTGCCCTTGATCTCCTTGACGGTGACCGAGACCACCGGGTCGGAGATGTAGCGGCCAAGCCGCTCGACCACCGTCTGCTGGATCTGCGCGACGCTGCGGTTGCGCGCGTCGACCTCGCCGGCCAGCGGGAACGAGAATCCCCCGTCGGGGCGGACCAGCACGTCGCCCTGGAGTTCCGGCTCCTTCCAGACCGAGATCGTCAGCACGTCGCCCGGCTTGACCGTGTACGCGCCGTCCGGCGCGCCCTGGGCGGACGAGACGGGGGCGAGGACCGACAGGAAGAGCGCGGCGGCAAGGGCCTGCAGGGAACGGCGGATGCTCATGATGGCGGAAGGCCTCTGTTGGAAACCGGGCGTTGGCGTCTGGCGCGCCACGTTACCGCAGCATGCCCGGGCAGGTCACCCCGGGTCCATGACGCCCGTCGCGCTTCAGGCGGGTCAGGCCGCCAGGAAGGCGTAGAGGGTGGTGGCGCCCAGCACCAGCGAGGCCATGATCACGTAGATCAGCAGGATCGTGCCGAACTTGACCAGCGTGCGTGCCCGGCCCTGGCCGTAGTAGATCCGCATCGACCGGTGGAGGTACCAGCCCAGGTACAGCGCGACGGCGACCGAGACCACCTGGCCGGCGGCTTCCGGCAGCACGGCCGACGCGCCGAGCTGCAGGCCGATCGCCAGGTAGGCGGCGGCATGGTTGTGCACGAACAGCAGCAGGTGTTCGACGTAGCGCCGGCGCGGCCGCCAGTAGAGCGGCAGCATGAGCGCAGCCATCAGCGGCAGCAGCACGAACATCGCGCGCGGCAGCATCGACCAGATCCGGCCCTCGAGTCCCCGGCCGCCATCGGCCTTGAGCTGCTCGCAGGCGGCCTGCAAGCGCGGCCGCAGCCAGCGTGCCAGTTCACCGTCGCCCTCGACCTGGACCGCACCGCAGGAGATGTCGACGTCGCCGGCTTCGCGCGCCGGCGCCTCGCCGCCGGCGGCGGCTGCCGACTCGATCCGCGCGGGTGCGCTCTCGGGCAGCAGCGAGGCGAACAGGAAGAACGCGACGCTGACCACGAGGTAGAGCCGGAACGGCGGCA
>JBIIDW010000325.1:0-3708 GCA_044238215.1 Steroidobacteraceae bacterium | reverse complement strand
TGGCGCTGCTGCCGGTGAATGAACGACTCCAGCTCGCCCCGCCTCTCGGCGCGGTGCATCAACGCCGCCAGCATGATCTTGTCGGCGCGCCGAAGCTCGTCCGGCCCGTCACCCGCGTCGAGCGCTGAGGCTTCCGCAGGGCGCGCGGCCGCAAGCAGGTAACCCACGGCCCGCTTCGCCGCGAGGCGCAGCGGATTCGTGGGCTGCGCCAGCGGAAAGTCCACGTAGCGCCCCTGTTGACGTGGCGGCGCCTCGAGCTCGGGCCATTGACTCACAGCATCATCCCGAACTGTTCGGCCACCTTCATGACGCTGCCGAGGCCGGAGAGATACGCCATCGCAGCCGCCCGCTTCCACCCCGCCACGTCGACGAGCTTGGTACGGACCTCGTTCTCGAAACGATGCCAGTTGCTGCTGTCGAGCAGGTCGAACGCAACGGAGATCGTCATCGTTCGCGAGATCGTCGTGTGCCACCAGCCGTTGGGGATGAACATCGTCTCGCCTGGCCCCACCACGAACGACAGCACGGTGGCCTTCGCCGCGAGCGGGAACCGCTCGAGGTCCGGGTTCTTGAGATCATCGACCCGCGAGACCCAGGGATTGCGCGGGTCCGGGTAGACGTACTCCGTCTGCCAGGGCGGAACGACGATGAACTCCTTCTCGCCGACCAGCTGATTGATCCAGGCGTGCAGACCCATGTAGTCGTAGTGCACGTAGGGGAATCCGCCGCCCGGCCCACCCAGGAAGACCTCATAGTTCGCCGCCCCGCCGCTCAGCCGCGCGGGAATCCAGCGGCTGCCGAGCCGGTCCCGGGTGGCGAAGCGCACGCGCGGCTGGACGTACGACATCAGCTCCGCGAACTCGTGGTCGAGGGAGAGCTTGCCCGGGTAGGGGGCCGGTTTGTCGAAAGTGCTGCGCTCGAGCATGTCGATGAACTGATCCAGCCGGTAGCGGGTGCCGCGGGCCTCGACCTGCTGGCTTCCGTACCGCTCGCGGAAGAACTCCCAGGTAAAGGCCTTGCGCGCCGGCCAATCGACAGTCGCATCGGCGATCACCACCGGCACGCCTGGGTAAAGGTGCTCGCGTCGGAACTCATCCACCGACATCCCCGACTTCCGGTGGACGACGATGTCGCCGTTGCGGGCGAGCTCGACTGACTGAGTTGCACTCATGATCAGCCTCCGTAACGCCGGAACTTGCCGCTCTCGGCAGGGTCGGGCACGAACCACGCCGGCGTGCCGTCCCGGTCCCGACCGAGCCGCGCTCCTGGCGCGGGCGGGCGCGAGGCGTCAAACACCTCGACGGGCGCAGCAGGCTTGCCCGGCAGGAACCCGCTCTGCTGCATCTCGAGCACCGATTCCTTGTAGGCACGCGTGATGAACTGGAAGTCCGCCTCGCTGTGCGCGGTCGTGAAGAAGCACGGGAAGTTGTCGAGAATGTGCACGCCGCGGCTGCGCATCATCGCGAACAGCAGATCCTGCAGGGGATGGTCCTCGAGGAAGGTCGTGCGCCACAGCGAGGCGAAGTGGCGGATCTCGATGGGCGCGCCGACGTCGCGGAGGAAGCCGTTCAGCTCCTGCGCGTAGGCCGTCACGCGGTCGTTGAGCCGCTTCTGCAGGCCGGGACCCTGCCGCTTCATGTGCAGCAGCGAGGCGTGAGCGGCGGCCAGCGTCAGCGGGTGACGGACGAAGGTACCGGCGAAGTACGTGACGCCCACCGTCGGGATGGAGTCGTCGCCGAAGTTCCAGTGGCCGCCGTCGAGTGCGTCCATGAACTCGCGCTTGCCGGCGATGACGCCGATCGGATAACCGCCACCGACGACCTTGCCGTAGGTACCGAGGTCGGCGCGCACGCCGAAGTGCTCCTGCGCCCCGCCCTGCGCCGCGCGGAAGCCCGTGATGACCTCGTCGAAGATGTAGACACTGCCCGATGCGCTCGTGACGTCGCGCAGTTTGTGCAGGAACTCGCGCGGCTGGAAGTCCGGGCGACGGCTCTGCACCGGCTCGACCATGACGGCGGCGAGTTCGTCGGCCTGCGCACGGAGGATCTCCAGCGACTCGTCGGTGCCGTAGTCGAGGACGAGCACGTTCTCGGCGGCATTCGGCAGGATGCCGGGAGCCGCGGGCACGGCCCGCAGCTTCTTCGTGCCTCGGACGATGACCTCGTCGAAGATACCGTGATAGGAACCGCTGAAGATGGCGATCTTGCTGCGCCCGGTGACGGTGCGGGCGATGCGCATCGCACCCATCACGGCCTCGGAACCGGTGTTGCAGAGCGCGGCGCGATCGAAGCCCGTGAGTTCGGCCGTCAGGCGCGCCACCTCGCCCGCGAGCGGGTGCATCGGTCCGATCTCGTAGCCCCGGTCGACCTGCTCGCGAACCGCCTCCATGACGAAGTCGGGCTGCCAGCCGAACAGGCTGGTACCGAAGCCGTTGAGCGCGTCGACGTACTCGTTGCCGTCGACGTCCCAGAGGTGCGAGCCCTTGGAGCGGTCGACCACGATCTGGTAGACGATTTCCTTGGTCAGCGGGCGGAAGCCGTTGACGACGCGGGGATCGGCGAGGTGCGGCCGGTGCTCCGAGGCATAGGCTTTCGACTTTGCCGTGCGCCCGACGTAGCGCTTGACGAAGGCGTCGAGCCGCGCCCGCTGCCGGGGGTCGAGTTCGGTGCCCTGGGTGGTGTGGATGCGCGCGATGGCGCCGAAGGCCGTCTTGACGTCGTATTTGACCGGGCCGGCGGGCATGGCCGGCTCATCGGCCGCGGCCGGCGCGGGCTGGGCTGCGGCGGGCTGGGCGGCCGCGGATGCTGCGGACGGCAGCGGCGGCGCCGCCGGCGCTGGCGCGACCACGGGCGCGGCCGCCACTGCCGCCGCCGGCTGCCCGGCAAGCAGCGCGAGCTGCTGCCGCATCAGGTCCATCTGCTGCTGGATCAGCTGGGCGATCACGCCCGCTTCCGCGCCCACCGGCGGCAGCGCCGCAGGTACCGTGGCCGAGGTCGCGACCACGGGCGCGACGGACTGCATCGCGGCGGCCTGCATCGCGGCGGCCGGCAGGGCGGCAAGCGGGGCAGGCGGCACCGCGGCCGGCGCGGCTGCGACCGGATCCGGCGCGATGTTCGCGTCGAGGAAAGCGACCAGCTGCTCGGGAGAGACCAGGTCTTCCATCAGCTGGCGGAAGGTCACGCGCACGCCGAAAGCCTTCTGCAGCTGCAGCGCGACCTGCGTCAGCGACAGCGAATCGAGGCCGAGTTCGATGAAGCTCGCCGAGGGTTGCGCGGCGTCCACCTCGACACCGGAGACCTCCTCGACGACCTCGCGAAGCCTCGCCAGCAGTCGGGGTCGGCGATCGGCGGGAACGGGCTTGGCGGACGGACTGACGGCCGCGGTGGGAGCAGTGCTCATCGGGATCTCCGGTGTCTTCGTGTCGCTCGCCGGCGAGGCGGCGACCCAGTAACGCTGGCGCTGGAAAGGATAGGTTGGAAGGCGAACGAGCCGCGCTCCGGGCGCCGACAGCGTCGACGCATCGACGTCGACGCCCATGGCCCAGAGGCCACCGAGCGCCGCGAGCGCGGATCGCAGTTCGGACTCGCCGGAGTCGCCGAGCACACCCAGCGCCTGCGGCGCCGCGCGCCCGGCCCCGCCGTGCTGGCGGACCAGCGTGGTGAGGCTGTTGCGAGGCCCGACCTCGAGGAACACGCGACCCTCGGTTTC
>JBIIDW010000324.1:0-3724 GCA_044238215.1 Steroidobacteraceae bacterium | reverse complement strand
CTTATGCATACCTGCTGGTACCTTCGCGCAAGTCGCTCAGCGCGGACGCGGCCCGGCGCCTCGAGGCGCTCGAGTCGCTGGAGGAGCTCGGTGCCGGGTTCGTGCTCGCGACCCACGACCTCGAGATCCGTGGCGCCGGCGAGCTGCTGGGCGAAGGCCAGAGCGGCGAGATGGCCGAGGTCGGACTGGCCATGTACCTCGACATGCTCGACCGGGCCGTGAACGCCCTCAAGCAGGGGCGTCCGATCCCTGCCGATGCCCCCCTCGCTGCGCAGTCCGAGGTCGAGCTGCGGGTACCGGCTCTGCTGCCGGAAGACTACGTCTCGGACGTGCATGTGCGGCTCGCGCTCTACAAGCGCATCGCCGCGGCGCCGGACGACGAAGCACTCGACGAGCTCACGGCCGAACTCGTCGACCGCTTCGGCGACCTGCCGGCGCCGGCCGTCAACCTGCTGCGCACGACCCGGCTGCGGCTCGTGGCGCGCCGCCTGGGGTTGCGGCGCGTCGACTTCGGCTCCCACGGTGGCTACGTGCTGTTCGAGGCACACCACGCGGTCGATCCGGGCAACGTGATCCGCCTGGTGCAGGACCGCTCGCGGGAATACCGGCTGGAGGGTCCGCTGAAGCTGCGCGTCTCACGGGCGCTGGAGGACGAGGCGGCCCGCTTCGAGTTCGTTTCCGGGCTGCTCGGCCGCCTCGCGGCGCCGGCGAAGTGACGGGCGCTGGTCTATGATTCGGCAATGAACATCGCACGCCGCGTCGCCCTCGCAGCCGCGACAGCGCTGCTGCTCGCGCATGCCCCGGCCCGGCCCCAGGCCGCCGCATCGCCCGTCTACGACGTCGAGATCATCGTGTTCGCCAACCCGGGCGGCGCGCGCGAGGAGGCGTCTTCGGCGGGCCGCGCGGCGCGCAACGACACCGGCGACCGCGCGACCGGCGCGGCGCAGGCCGCACGCTTCGTGGGCACGCTGCCGGCCGGGCGGCTCAAACTCGGCGCCCTGCGCGACAGGCTGGCAGCGGGTGGCGCGTACCGCGTGATCGCCCACGCCGGCTGGTCGCAGGTACCGGCGAGCTGGGGTTCGCGCAGCGGGCTCGCGCTCCCGGCGGTCGGCGTCAACGCCCCGGGCCTCAGCGGCCAGGTCCAGCTCGAGCGAGGAACCTACCTGCACCTCGGGTTCACGCTCCGCTACCAGCCGCCGGGTGCGACGTCGGCGCAGGAACTCGTGGAGATGCGCCGGGTGAAGTTCAACGAGCGGCACTACTACGACCACCCGGCCTTCGGCGTGATCGCGGTGGTGTCGAACCCCGCCGCCGCGCGCTGAGCGGTCGGAACGCCCGGGTAGCGGCGACTCAGGCCAGCCGCAGGTCCGGCGGCGCAGTGCAGCGCGCCAGCACCTCGCGGCAACGCTGCCACTCCGTCGAGGCGAGCAGTTCGTCCCGCGACACGTGCCCCCTGCCCCGAAGCCGGACGCGCCGCAACGCCGCGGCGGCGTCGGGCGGATCGACCAGACCGTCGAGCAGCGCCAAGACGCTCGGCCGGTGGTTGCAGACCGGCAGCACGTCGCACCCGGCGTCGAGCGCACGCTGGGCACGTTCCACGATCCCGCCGATGGCAGCGGCGCCCGCCATCGAGAGATCGTCCGCGAACACCGCGCCCTGGAATCGCAGCTCTCCGCGCAGCACCTCGCGGATCCAGCGACGTGAAGCGCTGGCGGGAACCGCATCCACTTCCGGATAGAGCACGTGGGCCACCATGACGCCCGCCAGCCCGTTGGCGATCAGCACACGATAGGGCGCCAGGTCGGCGTCCAGGTCGGCCAGCGTCCGGCGATCCACGGGCAACGCGTGGTGCGAGTCCGCAGCCACCGCACCGTGGCCGGGAAAGTGCTTCGCGGTCGCGGGCATTCCCGCATCGCGCATGCCGTGCATCCACGCGGTGGCGAGACGGCCCACCGCATCCGGATCGCGATGCAGAGCACGGTCGCCGATGACCCCGCTCACGCCGAAGTCCAGGTCCACGCAGGGCGCGAACGAAAGGTCGATGCCGTGGGCACGCAGCTCCGCCGCCATGAGCCAGGCAAGGTCACGCGCCAGCGCGAGGCCGGCCCGCGGGTTGGCGTCATAGGCGCGACCGAGCTGTCGCGCCGGCGGCAGCACCGAGAAACCGGGCCTGAAGCGCTGCACCCTGCCGCCCTCGTGATCGACGCCGACCACGAGCGGAGGGGTGCGGATCGAGTGGATTCCAGCCACCAGCGCAGCGAGCTGCGCGGGATCGGCATAGTTCCGGGTGAACAGGATCACACTGCCGACCAGCGGGTGCGCCAGCACCTCCCGGTCCTCAGCAGTCAGCACCGTCCCCTCGACGTCGACCATCAGCGGCCCGAGCGTCATCGGCCCTCCACGAACGCGGTACGGAAGCTGCTCCACGGCGCGCGGGCCAGCTGGAAGTTGTAGAAACGCAGGTCGTCGGTGACCTCGGCGCCGAGCCAGGGCGGCCTCGCGAAGTGCTGGTCGACGCGCTCGAGTTCGATTTCCGCGACCACCAGGCCCGCATTGTCACCGAGGAACTCGTCGACCTCCCACACGAGCCCGTCCCAGCGGACGCGGTGCCGCCACTTCTCGATGAACGGTGGCTCGCACAGGGCAGCGAGCATTTCGGCCGCTTCCGCCACCGGAACAGGATACTCGTACTCCGCGCGGGCGATACCCGGCGTCATCGCCTTGACGCTGATCCAGGCTCCGTCGCCGGCGATGCGGACCCTGATCGACGACCGGCTCGTGTTGGCGAGGTACCCCTGCCGCAGCAGCGAGCTCGTCTCCACGAGTTCCCGCCAGTCCCCACTGGACGTCAGGAACTTGCGTTCGATTTCCAAAGGCATGGCGCCTACCTCAGCGCCGCGTGGCGCGCCGGTCGAGCACCGCCAACGACTCGACGTGGTTGGTGTGCGGGAACATGTCGACGACACCCGCAGCCGACAGCACGTAGCCATGCTCGCCGCAGAGCACGCCGACGTCGCGGGCGAGCGTCCCGGGGTGACACGACACGTAGACGATGCGCGAGGGGCCGAGCTGCGCGAGCCGCGGCAGCACCTCCAGTGCGCCGGCCCGCGGCGGGTCGAGCAACACGCGGCTGAAAGGCCCGCCGAGCTGGGGAAGCCGGGCAACCTCGGGATCGGCCAGATTCGCGACGTGGAAACTCGCGTTGCCGACGCCGTTGCGTCGCGCATTCTCACGAGCCCGCGCCACCAGCCCGGCCTCTCCCTCGACGCCGACAACCTCACCGGCCTGCCGCGCGATCGGCAGGGTGAAGTTGCCGAGGCCGCAGAAGAGGTCGAGGACCCGATCGCCTGGCCCCGCCTCGAGCAGGGCAACGGCGCGCGCGACCAGTTCGCGGTTGGTCTCCGCGTTGACCTGCACGAAGTCCGACGGCAGGAACTCGAATTCGAGTCCGGGCCCCGGGAGACTGTACCGCAACGCCTGCTCACCGCCGGCCAACGGCCGGATCGTGGCGAGCCCGCCCGGCTGGAGGTACACCCGCAGGCCATGCGCGCGCTCGAACGAGGCCAGCGCCTGGAGGTCGGCATCCGGCAGCGACTCCAGTACGCGGAAAACCAGCACCGTCGCGTTCTCGGCGACCGCCACCTCGATCTGCGGTACCGCGTTGCCGCGCTCGAGGCCGGTCAGCAGATCGGACAGCGGTTCGATCAGTGCATCGACGGGAGGG
>JBIIDW010000323.1:0-3731 GCA_044238215.1 Steroidobacteraceae bacterium | reverse complement strand
AAGAGGTCGAGGACCTTCGGCGCGCCCTCGAGGGCGAGCTGGCGCAGCGCCGCTATGGCGCATCGGTCCGTCTCGAGACCACCACCGACTGCCCCGATGAGCTCGTGGGATTCCTGCTGCGGCAGTTCAACCTTTGCCCGGAAGACCTTTACCGCGTGCCTGCGATGGTCAACCTGCATCGCCTGTCGGCGATCTACGACCTCGCCGACCGGCCTGACCTGAAGTATCCGTCGTTCACGCCGGGCTGCCCGGCCCGGGTCGCCCGCGGCCAGGACCTGTTCCAGGCGATACGGCAGCAGGACGTGCTGCTGCACCACCCCTTCCAGTCGTTCGCGCCCGTGATCGACTTCCTGCGCCAGGCGGCCGCCGATCCGCGCGTGCTCGCGATCAAGCAGACGCTGTACCGGACCGGGATCGACTCCGCCATCGTCGACGAACTCGTCGCGGCCGCGCACGCGGGCAAGGACGTCACGGTCGTGATCGAGCTGCGCGCGCGGTTCGACGAGGCGGCGAACATCGAGCTCTCGGACCGCCTGCAGGAAGCGGGCGCCCACGTGATGTACGGCGTGGTGGGTTTCAAGACCCACGCGAAGCTCGCGCTGGTCGTGCGCCGCGAGGCCGACGGCCTGCGCCGCTACTGCCACCTCGGCACCGGCAACTACCACTCGCGCACCGCGCGTGCCTACACCGACTACGGCCTGCTGACCTGCGATCCGCAGATCGGCAAGGACGTGCACGAGGTCTTCCTGCAGCTGACCGGGCTGAAGCGCAAGCAGCAGCTGGCCTGCCTCCTTCAGTCGCCGTTCGACCTGCACCGCGAGATGATCGCCAGGCTCGACCGCGAGGCGGCGCATGCCGCGCGCGGGCGACAGGCCCGCGTGATCCTCAAGATGAACGCGCTGGTCGAGCCGGAGGCCATCCGGGCGCTCTACCGCGCGTCATGCGCGGGTGCGCAGATCGACCTCATCGTGCGCGGCGTTTGCGCGCTGCGTCCCGGCATCCCGGGGCTGTCGGAGAACATCCGCGTGCGCTCGGTCGTCGGCCGCTTCCTCGAGCACTCGCGCGTGTTCTATTTCGAGAACGACGGCGAGCCGGAGCTCTACTGCAGCAGCGCGGACTGGATGGGCCGGAACTTCTTCCGGCGGGTGGAGATCGCCTTCCCCGTGCGCAGGCCGGAACTGCAGGCGCGCATCATGCGAGACCTGGAGACCTACCTCTGGGACAACACGCAGGCCTGGTCGCTGGATGCGGACGGCCAATACCGGCGCATGCTGCCGGGCGGCGAACCCGCGGTTTCGGCGCAGGCCGAGCTGCTCGAGACCTACACGGCCGCGCCGCCCCTCGAGGAATAGACCTTCAGCCGGAAGTCGGCGGCGCGCAGATGGTCGATCTCCTGCCGGAGGTCGGCGACCGTCAGCGGGTGGGCGCGCAGCCAGCGCGCCGGGAATCGTAGTTCCAGCGAGCGCCCGCGCGCGACCAGCGAGGGCTCCGGCAGCGGTGCCGTGCCGCGAGCCCGGTGCACCAGCACCGCGAGCCGCAGCAGCACGATCAGGAAGATGACCCGGCGATCCCAAGGCGGCACCAGCTGCTCGAAGCCTTCGGTCGCCAGGCGCCGGCGATGACCGCCGACGATGCGCGCCAGCACGCGCTGCTCCTCGCGGGGAAAGCCCGGCATGTCGGCGTTCTCAAGCAGGTATGCGCCGTGCTGGTGGTACTTCGAATGGGCGACGTCGAGGCCGATCTCGTGCAGTCGCGCCGACCAGGCCAGCAGCAGCTCGACGAGCGGGTCGTCCAGCTGCCAGGCCTCCGCGACCTGCGCCAGCATCGAGGCCGCCGTGCGCTCCACGCGCTCCGCCTGCGCGAGATCGACGTGATAGCGGGCCTGCATGGCCCGCACGGTGCGCTCGCGCGCATCCTCGTGGGTCAGGCGCCCCACCATGTCGTACAGCAGCCCGTCACGCATCGCGCCGTCGGCGACTTCCATGCGCTCGACGCCGAGCACGTCGAACACCTCCGCGAGGATCACCAGTCCGCCGGCGAAAACCGGGCGGCGCTCCTCGTTCACGGCGACGATGGGAATGTCGCGCACGTGCCCGGCCCTGGCCACGACATCGACCAGCGCCTCGAGGTCGACCCGGGTGATGCCCGAGGCCTGCGGTCGCAGTTCACGGATCGCCTCGCCGATGGCGCGCACCGTTCCGGAACTTCCGGCGGCGTGGTCCCAGCCGCGGCTGCGGAAGGCCGCGCGGATCGGCTCGAGCTCGCGACGCGCCCCGACCCTGGCGCGCGCCACCCGCTTGACGGTGAGCTTGCCGTCGGCGAAGAAGCGCTGGCTCATGCTGACGCAGCCGAGCTCCGTGCTCTCGAGTTCCAGCGGGGTCATGCCCTCGCCGATGATCAGCTCCGTGCTGCCGCCGCCGATGTCGACCACGAGGCGCCGCCCGGGGGCGCTCGGCAGCGTGTGGGCGACGCCGGAGTAGATCAGCCGCGCCTCCTCCATGCCGGAGACGATCTCGATCGGGTGACCCAGCGCGGCCCGCGCCCGTTCGAGGAAGGCCTGCTTGCGGTGGGCCCGCCGCAGCGCGTTGGTGCCGACCACGCGCACGCGATCCGCGTGGATGTCGCGCAGGCGCTGGCCGAAGCGCTCGAGGCAGGCGATGGCGCGCGCCGCCACCTCGCGGTCCATGCGGCCCTCCGCGTCGACGCCGGCGCCGAGGCGCACGTTCTCCCGCAGGCGGTCGACGACCAGCAACTGGCCGTGCGAGTAGCGGGCCACGACCATGTGGAAACTGTTGGACCCGAGGTCCACGGCGGCGAGCAGCCCGGGGACCGCGCGATCTCCTTGGCGCGCCACCCGATCAGCGCCCGGCGACGACGGCTGGGAGGATCAGGCCGAGAAGGACGACCCGCAACCGCAGGTCGTCGAGGCATTCGGGTTGCGGATCACGAACTGGGCCCCGTCGAGGCCCTCGCGGTAATCGATCTCGGCACCCGAGAGGTACTGGAAACTCATCGGGTCGACCAGCAGGCGCACGCCCTGGTTCTCGACGCAGGTGTCGCCGTCCTGGATCTGCTCGTCGAACTCGAAACCGTACTGCAGGCCCGAGCAGCCGCCACCCTGGACGAAGACGCGCAGCATGAGATTGGGGTTGCCTTCCCCCTCGATGAGGGAGCCCACCTTGCGCGCGGCGGCGTCGGTGAACATCAGCGCCGGGGGCGGCGCATCGAGTGCGAGGTCTTCTGCGGCGCTGCTCATGGAAGCTCGGACGGGGCCCTGGATGGGTGGATTCGACGACGCCCCGATTCTAGGCCTGTGGCGCCCGAGCGTCAAAGAACGCCCACGCACTCAGCGTGGCTCGAGGCCCCAGAGCACCGTCCGGGATACCGGCGCGACCTCGCGCCGACTCGAGCGGACCTCGATGAGCAGCCGCTCGGGTTCGAAACCCTGGGGCACGGTGAATTCCGGGGCGAGGTTCTCGAAGTAGCGAAAACTGAAGTCGAGCTGGCGCAGGCGGCCGCCGGTCAGTGCCGCGAGGTCGAGCCGCGCGGGCTTGCCGGCTCGCAGGCCCTCCAGGGTGATCGATACGGCACCCGAGACGATGCGGTCGGGGCGCACCGGCTGCACCAGCGTTAGGCGCAGGACGTAGCCGTCGCCCCGGGCCGACCGCGACACGCGAGCCTCGCGGATCGCCACTTCCGGGGCATTGGCGCCCTGCACGACGATGCCGCGG
>JBIIDW010000435.1:0-3064 GCA_044238215.1 Steroidobacteraceae bacterium | reverse complement strand
GCAGCGGCAGGCTTGCCTTGACGCCGGCATGGACGGGTTCCTGACCAAGCCGATCCCGCTGGCGGAACTGCGCGCCGAGATCGCTCGCTGGCTGCCGGTCGAGCCGCCGCGTGCGGAGGCTGGCTCCGCCAAGGCGCCGCCGATACCCCAGGCGCCGCCCGAGTCGGACGGAACGCAGCCCGGGCCGTCGGTCGCGGCGCCGGCCGAGACGACTGCGGCGATCGACGCGGCGGCGCTGGACCGGATCGCTGCGCTCGAGCGGCCGCAGAGCCGTGGCCTGCTCGAGCGGGTAACGCGCGCGTTCATCACGAGTTCGACGCGGCAGGTCGAGATGATCGAGACGGCGATGGTCGACGGCGACTTCCGCGCGATCGCCGACCAGTGCCATTCGCTGAAGTCCACTGCGGCCCACGTCGGTGCGATCGGGCTGGCGCGTGCCGCCCGCGAGCTCGAAAACCTCGCGAAAACCGGCGACCGCGCGGCGTGCGCAGCGCTGACTGCGACGCTGCGCGCCGCGCAGGAGGCTGCCGTCGATGCGCTGCCGGCCGAAGTGGCGAGGCGCAGCGCATGACCCACTCCGAGTCCCGCGTCCCGCGCGTGCTGATCGCGGACGACGACGAGATCAACCTGCTGCTGATGCGCGAGACGCTGGAATCGGCGGGCTTCGAGGTGGCTGCGGCGGGCGACGGCGCCGAGGCGCTGCAGCTGGCGATGGCGCAGCGGATCGACGCAGCGTTGCTCGACGTGCAGATGCCTCACGTCGACGGCCTCGAGGTCTGCCGGCGACTGCGCGCCGCCGCGCCGACCCGTTTCCTGCCGATCGTCGTGATCACCGGTCGCGACGACCCGGAGTCCATCGAGCGCACCTTCGAGGCCGGCGCCACGGACTTCATCGCCAAGCCGGTCAACTGGACGCTGATTCCGCACCGACTGCGCTACATCCTGCGCAACGCGGAGACGGACCGGCGCATGCGTCATCTTGCCTATCACGACGTACTCACCGGTCTGCCCAACCGCCAGTCCTTCGTCGAGGCTGCGAACGAGGCGCTCGCCCGCGTCGGCCAGTCGCCGGCGCGCGGCGGTGTAGCCGTGCTGCAGATCGAAGTCGGCGGCCTGCGCCGCATTGCCGAGACCTTCGGTGCGGAGATCGGCGACCAGGTGCTGCGCGCCGTGGCCCGCAACCTGCCGTCGCAGCTGGCTTCCCGCGTGCGTGCGGCCTTCCGCATCGACGTGGCCCGCAGCGGCGCCGAGGAATTCACGGTGCTGGTGGTCGGACCCGACGCCGGAGTCCTCGCCTCGGAGGTCGCCGACGCGGTCGCCAGGGCGTTCAACGATCCCGTTCGCGTGACCGACCACGATTTTTTCCTGCAGCCAACCGTCGGCGTGGCGGCGTTTCCTGACCACGGCCGCGACGCGGAGACCCTGATGATGCACGCCGCGACGGCGCGCTATCACGCGCAGGAGTCCGGCGGCGCACATGCCCACGCCACCTACGCGCGGGCGATGAGCAATCGCGCGCGCGAGCGGATCAAGCTGGACGCCGAGTTGCGTCGCGCGATCCGCGAAGAGCAGCTGGTGCTGTATTTCCAGCCCAAGCTGCGCGCCGCGGACGGCCGCCTCGCCGGCGTCGAGGCGCTGCTGCGCTGGTTCCACCCGCAGTTCGGCGAGATATCTCCCGGCCGCTTCATCCCGATTGCCGAGGAGTCCGGGCTGATCCTGGACATCGATGCCTGGACGGTCCAGACGGCCTGCCGGCAGCTGCGAAACTGGCAGCGCAACGGTCTCGAGACCACCATGGCGGTCAACGTCTCGGGCAAGCACTTCCTGTACGGCGACCCGTCGGGCCTCCTCGCGCGTGAACTGGCGGCGACGCAGGTCTGGCCCGGCGACCTGACTGTCGAGATCACCGAGAGCGTGCTGCTGCGCGACGCCGCCCGCGTGCGGAAGGGACTCGACGCCGTGCGTGCGCTCGGCTGCCGCGTCGCCGTGGACGACTTCGGCACGGGTTACTCGTCACTCGCCTACCTGCGCGGCTTCCCGGTCGACTCCCTGAAGGTCGATCGCGCCTTCATCCAGCACGTGCACGCCGACCCGGTGGACGGCGCAATCTGCACGGCGGTGCTGTCGTTGGCGCGCAGCCTCGGCCTGTCCGTCACGGCGGAGGGCGTCGAGACCGAGGAGCAGCGTGACTGGCTGGCCCGCCACGGCTGCGACGAGATACAGGGATTCCTCGTATCGCGCGCCGTCCCTGCGGTCGAGATCGAGCGTCGCTACGGCCATCAGACCGGCCTGTTCAGCACTCTCGTGGGCTGACTGGCCATCCTGCGGACGCGGTGGAGGCGGCTGGCCACGCCGCAGTCACTTGCGCGACGCCGATTCGGGATATCCTCGATTCGGCACGCAGCAGCGTGCCTTGAGATTCTGGTGTAGCGCCGGGGGTGGGGCATGGGCGTGATCAGGATTCAGCGGGACTCTCTGCCCGACGGGGCGATCGAGGCCCTGCTGCGCGGGCGCGTGAACGAGGCGATCCGGGCGGTGCGCGACGCCGAGGCCATCGGCTTTCGCGAGGCCAAGCGCGTCGTCGAGGCGTACATCCTCGCCGACCCGGCGTTGCGCCGGATCTGGGAGACGAGGCGCGCCGCCGCGCTGGGCACCCTCCGCCGCATCGTGCGCGTCCTTGCGGTCTTCTCCGGCGCCATCGTCGGCTGGCTGATCGTCGCCTAGCTCCGGCGGGCGGACGTCCCGGGTCCGCCGGCCTCGAGCCAGCGGCGAATCCTGCGCGCGTCGGCCACGCGCGTGTACTTGCCCCATGAGTTCAGCAGCACGATGACGACGTCGCGTCCGTCGATGACCGTGCGCATCACGAGGCACTGCCCGGCCTCGGAAATGTAGCCGGTCTTCTGCAGGGAGATGTCCCAGCCTTCGCGCCCGACCAGCACGTTGGTGTTGCGGTACTCGAGAGACTGCCGGCGCACGCGGACCGCGTGCTCGCGATCGGTGGAGTAGCGACGGATGTGCGGGTTGCGGGCAGCGGCGACGACCAGCCGCGCGAGATCCGCGGGAG
>JBIIDW010000322.1:0-3742 GCA_044238215.1 Steroidobacteraceae bacterium | reverse complement strand
GTGATCTACGGGCGCTCGGACGCAACCATCAATCGGCATGGAATCCGGATGGGCACCGCAGAGATCTATGCAGCGCTCGAGGACCTGCCGGCGGTGGCCGACTGCCTGGTCGTCGACCTCGAGTACCTCGGACGCGCCTCATTCATGCCGCTGTTCGTCCAGTTGGCGCCGGGCCACGCACTTTCGCCCGCCCTGGAGGAGGAGATCAGTCACCGCATCCGCACCCGCGCCTCGGCGAGGCACGTACCCGACGCCGTGGTGCCCGCGCCCGCCATACCTCGTACCCTCAATGGAAAGCGCATGGAGGTACCCGTGCGACGCATCCTGCTGGGCAGCCAGCCGGCGGACGTCGCGAGTCCGGACACCATGCAGAACCCAGAGTCGCTCGCCTTCTTCGAGCGCTACCGTTCGATGCTTCCGTCGTGAGCGTCGCACCCGACACCCGCGTTCAGACCGTATGTTTTCGCGAAGTTTTCCTGGACCGCCGCCAGCTCAGGGTTCGAGAGCGGCCGACCCCAGATCAGCAAGCGCGCAACCTCGCCGATGAACGATTCCTTCCCCGGGTGGTCCGTCGCATCGCGTTCCTGGCCGACAGCGAGCCGTGACGGCCGGGCGTCCGGATTGACCCGGAACGGCGCCTGCGCCACGCAGCGCCCATCGACGAAGAGTTCGGCCGATACCACCGCTACGCCCGCGCCAAGGCGACCGGCAATCAGGTAGAAGCGCCCCACCTCGAGTCGGGGCCCAAGCA
The DNA here is from genome assembly GCA_044238215.1 of Steroidobacteraceae bacterium. Lineage (GTDB taxonomy): Bacteria > Pseudomonadota > Gammaproteobacteria > Steroidobacterales > Steroidobacteraceae > UBA964. The sequence continues at coordinate 2,991 of JBIIDW010000322.1, read as the reverse complement.
GCTGCGGATTGTCCGCGTTCCAGCGTCCGAAGCTGCAGCCATTGCGGGGCCCCGCCCAGAGCGTTCCGTCCTCGTTCACGCCAGCCCAGAACCCCTCGTACTGCTGGCCGTTTCGCAGGTTACCGAAGATCGCGTTCAGGTCGCGTTCGCGCATCGCCCATCCTGGCTGCTGTATCCCGAGGCGCACTATCGTGAGCCACGTGTACCCCAGTCCTGTCGTCAGGGGCGACAGCACTGCATCGTCGTAGTGCACGAGTTCCTGTTTGACGAAGGTCAGCGCGCGACGGCCACCGAGCAACGCAGAGGGCTGGCTGAGAGTTGGCCGGCCGTCGATGCGACGCCCCTCGAACAATCGACGGATCCCCGCGGCATGACTTTCCCAGCATGAGACGAACCCGCGCTCCAGCGTCACGCCCCGCTCCGCGTCCAGGTCGATCAGCAGCGCGTCTTCAGGCAGCTGGAATGAGTGCCTGCAGCCTGCGGCACCGGCAGTCACGCAAGCTCCAGCCGCAGCCGCTCGCCCGCCTCGAGCACGATCTGCGACTCGAACGTCACGACGGCGTCACGACCCGTCATGGTGGCGAGTGCAACCCCGTGGCTGCATGCGCGTATCGCGGTCCATGGGCCGGCGGGCGCCCGGAGCGCGAGGCTTCGGAGCCTCAGCTGCCCGTATTCGAGGGCGAGCACGATGGAACCGTCCCGCTGGTCGAAACTTCCCCATCCCTCGGCCGCGACGAAGCCCGCCCGGAACCGTTCGCCCGCGAATTGGCGCGGGCGGAACCCGAGATGCCCCCGGGGACCATCGTGCTCGAAGCCGCAAAGGGCGAGGAATACGCCGTGGGCCGCCATGGCCCGGGCATAGTGATCCGAAGCCTCGATCATGTTGTAGGGGTTCCGCCTGTCGGGGGAATAGCGGTCGAACACCGCGCGAGCGACCGCCAACCCTTTTGCAAGGAGCGCCGGATCGTCGTCGCTCTCCCAGATCATGTGTCCCGCGAGCTGGAACTCGAAGCCGGTCATGCAGCTGTTGAAATAGCAGGACTGCCAATGACGCGGGTCGTCGGTGCGCGCCACGCCCTCGGGCCAGGCGCAGGTGACGGTGCCCGCCTCACCCTCGAGGGCAAAAGCCAGCCCCTGGAGGCGCGGATCCTCGATGCTGGCTCGCAGCACGCCGACGTCCGGGAAGTGGTTGTGCCGCCAGATCGCGTTCAACGTGGAACGCACCTGCGGACCTTCGTAGAGGTCGGGGAGACCCAGCTGGCGCGTCCACCACTGGCCGATCACCTGATCGATGTGGCAGCCGCGCCCGTGGCCCGGGGCATCGGGATGCTCCGGCGAAGGCACCTGCACAAAGTAACCCAGGGCCGGGTCGAACAGTGCCGCAAGCTGTGTCCGGCCCTTTCCACCCAGGTCCGCATAGCGCAGCGCCCGTGCGTCATCTCCGACCCGACGGGCCATCGCTTCCCCGGCGCCGAGGGCTGCCACGTAGAGCGACGCACAGAACGGGATGCGCCCATACCAGTCGGCGTCGAGGGTGTTGTGCTGGCGGCCGCAGATCATGCCGTCGGCAACGCCATCCGCGGCGTCCTCGGCGACCAGGAAGTCGATCGCGCGCGCGATCCGCGGCCAGAGCCGCCTTAGGTACCGATCGTCCGGGCTCATCAAGTGTTCCCGGTAGGCCCGCAGGATCGTTGCGGCCTGTCCGTCCGCCGCGACGGTGGGGTCGAATTCCGCGCGCATGCCGATTCCGCCGTCGTCCCGCAGCGCGAGGCCGAAATCGACCTCCTCGCGGTGCCGCCGCTCGAACTCGGGAAACAGCCGGGCAGCCGACTGCGCGTAGCTCCAGACGTGCGTGCAGGATCCCGGGCAGCAGCCCACGCCCTCCCAACCCCAGAAGCGACCATCCTCGAACTGCACGACGGTCTGGGTCTGCAGCGTGTTGGCAGCCGTCATCACCTGTTCCAGCAGCCATTGCGGCAGGGTGCTGTCGTACCACGAGCGGCGGAAACCCTCCGTCAGGCGCGCCAGTCCATCGATCTGCCCGTTCACATCACGGACGACGTGCGCGGCGTCGCGGAAGCGCGTTCCGTAGAACCGGCGACTGCGCGCCAGGCGGAATGGCTTACGATCGTCCCAGGTCCTCGCCTGCAGTCGGAGATTGGCGAAGTGCCATCCGATCACGACCCGGGCGCTCGCGCTCTCGCCCGGCTCCAGGCTGGCGTCGCAGCCAACCGAGGCGATCGAGGGAGACCAGGGATGGCTGTCCGACAGGTCCTGCGGGGACTCCCCGCCAGGCCGGAACGGATAGCCGTCGGCGTCACCCCTTGCCGCCACGGCGCGGCAGAGTATGGCCAGGCTGCCGTAGTCGGCGCGGTCGCGCAGGTCGGGGAAACCCTCCAGTTGCCCGCTCACATCCGCTTCCAGCGCGACTCCGGCGAAGCCCTCGCCACGAAACGCCCGATTCAGGAGCGGCGCGTCGTTACGCTCTGCGGCGCCGCGCAGCACGGCGTTCTCCAGCCAGCTGTCGAACGAGACCCGCAGCCGGTGGCGCCCCCGATTGGTCCAGCGGTAGTCCAGCACGACCGCCGGGTAGCTGGACCGCGCCACGTCGAGCGGGATGTAAGGCGTCCAGGCGTGCAACGTGGCGCTGAGAGGGACGGTCTCGTCCTCGAACGTCACATCCGCCGCGGGCGGTTGCCCGGCGAACTCGATCTTCCGGAATCCGGCACTCGACAGCGGCAGGATCCTCGCGCCCCCGGCCTCGTCATGGATGCGCAGCGCGGAGCCCTGGATGATCTGCCACGGCCCGCTGCCCGCGACCGGGGGATGAAGATAGTTCGCGCCGTCGCGCTCACGAAGCCGCCGCCCTCTCGCACCGAGCATGGCCGGGTCCGCAGTGCGCGCCGGCACCACGCCTTCGTGATGCTCGTTGAAGATGTCCCAGCACCACAGGGCTCCATCGGCACCCAGGTAGAGGGTGCCGGCAGCAAT
>JBIIDW010000320.1:0-3748 GCA_044238215.1 Steroidobacteraceae bacterium | reverse complement strand
TCCGCCTGAAGTGGGAACGCCACACCGAGTTTTCCCGCTACGTGTTCGCGATCGAGGGTACGGCGGGCGCGTCCTTCGGGCGCTCTGCGCTCGACGACCTGCCGCACGGATGGCTCGCCCGTCTTCCGGGCGCCGTGCTGTTCGCCGCGCAGGTGGCGCTCGTGCCCGACGCGCAGCGCGGGCCGGTCGACACCGACCGCCTGTCGGCGGTGTACTTTGGCGGGCAGCAGCTCGTGGGTTCCGTGATCGGCGGCGGCTCGGCCGTGGCACTCACCGATTTCCGCGTCGGCGACGATGGCTTCGTGCGCATGCTCGTGCTCGACCGCGGCATGAAGCCCAACCAGGCGGGCCGCGCCGTGCAGGCGCTGCTCGAGATCGATGGCTACCGGATGCTGGCGCTGCTCGCATTCCCGATGGCGCGCGAACTCTCGCCGGCGCTCGGTCGTGACGAGCGCGAACTCGCCGAGATCGCCCGGGTGCTGGTCGCCGCCGAACCGCGCACCGAGCCCGAGCTGCTCGACCGTCTGACCCGCCTGCAGGCCGGCATCGAGCGCCACGAGGCCGATCACCACTACCGGTTCGGCGCCGCGGAGGCCTACCATGCGATCGTCCTGCGCCGCATCGCGCAGCTGCGCGAGGAGCGCGTGGGCGCGCTGCAGACCTTCGACGAGTTCATCGAGCGCCGCGTCGGTCCGGCCATGAGCACCTGCGTCGCCACCAGCGAACGGCTCGAGTCGCTGTCGAGCCGCGTCGCGCGCGCCTCGCAGCTGCTCTCCACCCGGATCGAAATGACCCGCGAGCGGCAGAACCAGGCGCTGCTGGAGTCGATGAACCAGCGCGCCGAGGCGCAGCTGCGGCTGCAGCAGACGGTGGAGGGCCTGTCGGTCGCTGCGATCACGTACTACGTTGCCGGGCTGCTGAACTACGTGGCCAAGGGACTGCAGGACTCCGGGCTGCCGATCGATCCGACCGTGGCGACCGCGGTGGGCGTGCCGGTCGTCGCGGTACTCGTCTGGCTGGCGATTCGGCGCGTCAGGCGTTCGGTGTCGGTGGGAGCAGGGAGCAGGGAATGAAGCATGCGATCGTGATCGGCAGCGGGTTCGGCGGACTGGCGGCCGCGGTGCGGCTCGGGGTGCGCGGGTACCGGGTCACGGTGCTCGAGAAGCTGGACGCGCCGGGCGGCCGCGCCTACGTGTACCGGCAGGACGGCTACACCTTCGACGCCGGCCCGACCATCATCACCGCGCCGTACCTGTTCGAGGACCTGTGGGCGATCTGCGGCAAGCGGCTCGCCGACCATGTGAAGCTGCGCTCGATCGATCCCTTCTACGAAGTCCGCTTCGACGACGGCACCGTGTTCCGCTACACCTCCGACATGGCGGCGATGCGCGAGCAGATCGCGCGCATCGAACCGCGCGACGTCGAGGGCTTCGACCGCTTCCTGGACACCAGCCGCCGGATCTACGAGGTCGCCTTCGCGCAGCAGGCCGAGCAGCCTTTCCACCGCGTCGGCACGCTGCTGGCGGCCGCGCCCGGGCTGCTGCGCCTCGGCGGCTACCGCTCGGTCTACCAGGAGGTCTCGCGCTTCTTCCGCAGCGACAAGCTGCGCGTGCTGTTCAGCTTCCATCCGCTGCTGATCGGCGGCAACCCGTTCACGACCACGGCCTACTACTGTCTCATCGCCCACCTCGAGCGCACCTACGGCGTGCACTACGCCGAGGGCGGCATGGGCGCGCTGGTGCGCGGCATCGTCGACCTGATCGAGGGCGTGGGCGGCACGGTGCGCTGCAACGCCGAGGTGGCGGAGGTGCTGGTCGAGGGCGGCCGCGCGCGCGGCGTGCGGCTCGCCAGCGGCGAGGTCATCGAGTCGGACATCGTGGTGTCGAACGCCGACGCGGCCTGGACCTACGGCAAGCTGCTGGGCCGCCACCCGCGGCGTCGCTGGACGGACGCGAAGCTCGCCCGCTACAGCTATTCGATGAGCCTCTTCGTCTGGTACTTCGGTACCAACCGCCGGTTCGACGACGTCTACCACCACTCCATGGTGCTGGGTCCTCGCTACAAGGGCCTGCTGGACGACATCTTCCGCAACAAGGTGCTCGCCGACGACTTCAGCATGTACCTGCACCGGCCGAGCGCGAGCGACCCCAGCCTCGCGCCGCCCGGCTGCGACAGCTTCTACGTACTCGCGCCGGTGCCGCACCTGCAGAGCGGCACGGACTGGCGCGAGCGCGCCGAACCGTATCGCGCCGCCGTCCAGCGTCGCCTCGAGTCCACGGTGCTGCCCGGGCTGGGCGACGCGCTGGCCACTTCGCACATGCTGACGCCGCTCGATTTCCGCGAGCGGCTGCTGTCATACAACGGCGCGGCGTTCGCGATGGAGCCGAAGCTGTTCCAGAGCGCCTGGTTCCGGCCGCACAACGTCAGCGAGGAGGCCGCGGGGCTCTACCTCGTCGGCGCCGGCACGCATCCGGGCGCCGGGCTGCCCGGGGTGCTGTCGTCGGCGCGGATCCTCGACAAGGTCGTTCCCGACCCCTAGCCCCGGGGCCGTCCTAGCGCCAGTCCGCCAGCAGCTGCGCCGCCGCGAGGCGGCCGGACAGCGTGGCCATGGGCACTCCCGGCCCCGGGTGCACCGAACCGCCGGCGAGGTAGAGCCCGGGCAGCGCGCCGCGCGCGCCGGGGCGCGCGAAGCTCGCCCAGGGTCCGTGGTTCGCCCGCCCGTACAGCGAGCCGCCTGTGCAGGGGAACAGCCGCTCGAAGTCCTGTGGCCGCGTGACCACGCAGTCGCCTTCCGAACGCGCGAAATCGAGCCCGCAGTCGCGCAGCAGGCCGAAGCCGGCCGTCTCGATGCGCGCGAGCTCCGCGTCGTCGATGCCGCCCCGGTCGCCGTCCGCCGGTGCGTTGACCAGCAGCAGCATGCGTTCCGCGGTGCCGTCGCGTGCCGCACCGTCGTGGCCGCGGTCCTGTGCGCAGAGGTAAACGGTGGGCGCGGCGGTGACGCGGCGCCCGGCGAAGATCGCGCGGAACTCGGCCGGATAGTCGGCCGCGAAGAACACGTTGTGGTGCGCGAGCGGGAAGCCGCGCGGCGCCGCGCGCAGGCACCAGGTCACCGCGGACAGCCCGCGGGCCGACGGCGGGCAGGGCGTGCCGGCGCGGGCGGCGTCGCCGAGCGCGCCCGCGGCGAGCGCGGCCGCGTCGCCGTTGAACACCACCGCGTCGGCCTCGAGGAACTCGCCGGTCTCCAGCTCGACGCCGGTCGCGCGCCCGCCTCGCGCGACGATGCGGCGCACGGCCTCGCCGTAGCGGTAGCCCGCGCCGAGGTCGCGGCCCAGCGCTTCGAGCGCGCGGGCGATGCCGATCATGCCGCCCTCGACCTGCCACACGCCCTGCTGCTCGACGTGCGCGATCAGCATCAGCGTGGCCGGCGCCGCCAGCGGCGACGAGCCGACGTAGGTGGCGTAGCGGCCGAACAGCTGGCGCAGGCGCGGATCGCGGAAATGCCCGTCGAGCGCGCGCCACAGCGTGCTCCAGGGCGCCGTGCGCCACATCGCGGCGATGCCGCGCGGCCCGAGGCGCGCGACCAGTCCGGCCGCCGACGGACGCGGTGCTGCCATGAACGTGTCGCGCAGCGCGTCGTGCACCTCGCGGCTGCGCGCGACGAAGTCGAGGTAGCCGGCGGCGTCGCGCGCGCCGGCGAAGTCGCCGATCGCCTCGGCGGAGCGGGCGACGTCGGCGTGCAGGTCGAGGC
>JBIIDW010000321.1:0-3748 GCA_044238215.1 Steroidobacteraceae bacterium | reverse complement strand
CGCGACTTCGTCGTAGATCTTGTCGATCGCCTCGGCGTACCAGTGGATGCAGCGCGCGGTCGAGGTCACGTCGACCTTGAGGCTGTCGGAAATGGGCTTGCCCATGTCCAGGGTCTCGAGCAGCGCGAGTTCCTCGCGGTGCGCGAGGATCAGCTCGGCGTAGCGCTGCAGGATGCGCTTGCGCGACGCCGGCGCCATGCCGGCCCAGCTGCCCCGGTCGAACGCCGCGCGAGCGCTCGCGACGGCGGCCTCGACGTCGCCGGCATCGCCGGCGGCGACGTGTGCCAGCAGCCTGCCGTCGACGGGGCTGTGGTCCGCGAAGGTTTCGCCGGAGACCGCGGGCCGGAACCGGCCGCCGATGAACGCCTCGGTGCGCGGCCGGATTGCCGCAGCACGCGCGTGCCAGTCGATCTGCACCTGCCCGCCGCCTGTCGTCATGGTCCCATTCTAGCAGCGCAGGGGCGCTGCAGGCCGATCGCGGACCCCGTGCGGATCGTGGCTGTGGCGCGCACGCATCGCACCAAAAACGCGCAGAGAGGGCTGCACGCGGCGCGCCGTTGGTGCGACACTACGACCGGGTTGCATGCACGTAGCGGTTTTCGGGCTTTCGCGGCGTGGCATGAACCTTGCTCTCGAAGAGCGTGCCCGTTCCCCCCGATCCAACCCCCTGGGAGTGACAGAGAATGAAATCGAACCCGATGCCGGCCCTCGCGCTGGCGGCCCTCGCAGCGGCCACCGCCCAGCCGGCCCTCGCCGACGTCAGCTCGACCGTGACGCTGGCGTCCGACTACGACTTCCGCGGCATCTCGCAGACGGCTCTCGACCCCGCGCTGCAGGCCAGCCTCGACTTCTCCACCGAGGGCGGGTTCTACGCCGGGCTCTGGGCCAGCAACGTGGACTTCGGCAAGGGCACCGACGCCGACGTCGAGGTCGACGGGCTCGTCGGCTTCCGCGGCAGCTTCAACGACAACCTTTCGTACGACGTGGGCGGCACGTACTACTACTTCATCGGCAATGGCGACAAGGTCGACTTCGGCGAGGTCTACGCCGCGCTCACCTACAGGAACCTCACCACGAAGCTGTGGTACTCGCCCGATTTCAGCAACTTCGGCGAGTCCGCCTGGTACGCCGAGGGCAACCTCGCGTTCCAGCTCCCGCAGGACTTCGCGCTGACCGTGCACGCCGGCTACAGCGGCGGCGACTACTGGGACGCCACCAACGACGGCGGCTACATGGACTACTCGATCGGCGTCAGCAAGGCCTTCGGGAACTTCACCGTCGGCCTGAAGTTCATCGACGGCGGCGACCTGAGCGCTGCGAAGCGCACCACGGACGACGTCTTCACGTCCAGGTCCAAGGTGCAGCTGACCATCGCGACCACGCTGCCCTGGTGACGCGCCGCCGGGCTGCGCTGTTGGTTTAGACTCGAGCGCTGGAGCGGGCCCTGCATCGGCCCGCGGAGCAGGCTCATGATCGACTTCCAGCGCAGCCCGCGCGAACTCGACCTCGAGGCCCGGACCGAAAGGTTCGTGCGCGAGGTCATCATCCCCTACGAGACCGATCCGCGGCTTCGCGCAGGGCTCGACGACGCCTTCGTGGCCGAATTGCGCGGGCTCGCCCGGCAGGCCGGGCTGCTCACCCCGCAGGTCCCTGCGGAGTACGGCGGCTACGGCCTCAACCACCGCGAGACGGCCACCGTGCTGCGCGCCAGCGGCTACTCGCTGCTGGGCCCCGTCGCCATGAACTGCATGGCCCCCGACGAGGGCAACATGCACCTGCTCGAGCGGGTTGCGACCCATGCGCAGAAGGAGCGCTGGCTGCGCCCGCTGGCCGCGGGCGGCGCCCGCTCCTGCTTCCTGATGACCGAGCCGGATGGCGGCGCAGGCTCCGACCCGGACATGATGCGCACGACCGCGCGGCGCGACGGCGACGGCTTCGTGATCGACGGGCGCAAGTGGCTGATCACGGGCGCCGAGGGCGCGGCCTTCGGCATCGTCATGGCGCGCACCGAGGGCGGCGCCACCATGTTCCTGACGCCGATGGACGCCCCAGGCATACACATCGAGCGCATCCTGCACACCGCCGACCACGTCATGCCGGGCGGGCATGCGGTGATCCGCCTCGAGGGGTTGCGGGTGCCCGCCACCGAGGTGCTCGGCGAGGTCGATGCCGGGTTCCGCTACGCGCAGGTGCGCCTGGCACCGGCGCGGCTGACGCACTGCATGCGCTGGTGGGGTGCCGCGCGGCGCGCCCACGACATCGCCACTGCCTACGCCTGCCGTCGCCGCGGTTTCGGCAGGCCGCTCATCGAGCACGAGGGCGTCGGCTTCATGCTCGCGCGCAACGAGGTGGACCTGCGCCAGACGCAGTTGATGATCGACTACGTCGCCTGGACCCTCGACCAGGGCAGCCGCGGCTCGACCGACTCGAGCATGGCCAAGTACGCCTGCGGCGAGACGCTGTTCCAGGTGGTCGACCGCTGCATGCAGGTGCTGGGCGGGACCGGCATCATCGGCGAAACCGTCGTGACGCAGATCTGGCGGGAGATCCGCGGCTTCCGCGTCTACGACGGGCCGTCGGAAGTGCACCTCTACTCGCTGGCCCGCCGGCTCGCGCGCCGGCACGCAGGGCCGGCCTGAGCGCCCTGCTCAGGCGACCGACTGCCCGCCGTCGATCGGCAGCACCGCGCCGGTGATGTAGCGCGCCTCGTCGGAAAACAGCCACAGCACGGCGGCCGCGACGTCCTCGGACTCGCCGATGTGCCCCATCGGGATCCGCGAGTCCATCGCGCGCTCGTTGCCGCCGAGCACGCGCATCGCCTTCTCGGTCTTGATCAGCCCTGGGCAGATCACGTTGATGCGGATGCCGCGCGCGGCGTACGACTGCGCCGCGGCGAGGTACATCCCCACCAGGCCGTGCTTGGCGCCGCAGTAGTGGGCCTTGTTGCCGATCTGGCGCATGCCGGCGATGGAACTGTTGCCGAGGATCACGCCGCCGCCCGCCTTCAGCATCAGCGGGATCTCGTACTTCATCTGCAGGAAATTGCCGCGCATGTTGGTCGACATGACGACGTCGAAGTCGTTCGTCGAAATCTCGTGCAGTGGACCCGTACCGTCCGACGTGCCGACGTTGTTGAAGGCGTAGTCGAGCCGGCCGTGGCGCGCGTCGATCTGCCCGAGCAGGTCGCGCACCTGCGCCTCGTCGGTCACGTCGGCGCGCACGAAAGTGGCGGAGCCGCCCGCGTCGCGGATCGACTTCTCGACCGCGCGACCCTCCTGCTCGCGCCGGCCGCAGAACCACACGGCGGCCCCCTCGGCCGCGAGCGCGCGCGCCGTCACCGCGCCCATGCCCGAGGTCGCCCCCGTGACCAGCGCCACCTTGCCGCCGAAGCGCCGCGGGCCGGGCGCGGTGCCAGCACCCGCCGAAGGCGTCGCCACCCCTGCTGCACCCAGGGCACCGAGCCCGCCGATTATCAGCCGACGGCTGATCAGGTCATCCTGCATCGTCCTGCTCCCCGTGTTCCGCGTGCGCCCCGCGCGCCGCCACGGTGACCATTGTGACGCCGCCCGGCTCCAGCGAGTAGCTCCAGCGATCCGCAAGGGCTGCACCGGCGAGCCGGCAGCGCAGCAGGCGCAGCGGCCCGCCGTGCGCGACCACGGCCACGCGTTCCACCCCCACCGGCGCACGCCAGCGCGCCCACCAGCCCTCCACGCGCGCCCAGAGGCGCGCTTCGGACTCACCGCCGGGC
>JBIIDW010000319.1:0-3756 GCA_044238215.1 Steroidobacteraceae bacterium | reverse complement strand
ACCGGATTTTGGTGGCGACGGGGCTGCGAGCACCGCACTGGAGGCTGCCGGCCAGCACGCGCGGCTCGACGCTGACCCGATGCCGAACGGACGGTGATGAGCCCACAGCAGGAGAATTCCGAAAACCATGTTGTATGAATGCTATGTAGCATTTATACTTCACACATGGGACGCCAGAAGGAAGAGCCCCTCTTCAACCGCATCGAGCCCTTGCGCGTAGCCAAGGGCCTGTCGCGCCAGCAACTGGCCGATGCGGTGGGGGTGCACTACCAGACGATCGGATACCTCGAGCGGGGAGAGTACAGCCCGAGCCTGACGCTCGCGCTGCGCCTGTCGGAGGCGCTCGGTCGTCCGGTGGAAGAGCTCTTCTCGGTGCGGCCGTTTTGAGCGCGAGGAGCACGACATGAACGACGCGAAACAGAACCCGAAGGATCGCTTCTACTGGGCTGAAGGTGTCAGCCGTGGGGAAGTGGTGCGAGCGCTGTCGGACCATCGGCCGTCGCCGCTGCGCCGCCAGGGCCCGAGGCGCCTGCTGGTCTCGGGCGCGGCTCTGGTGATGACGGCGCTGGCGCTCACCGTCTTCGTCGACCAGACCAAGATACGAACCTACTCGGAAGTCATCCTCATGGTGCTGGGACTGTGCCTCTTCGCCTTCCTGCGCCAATCCGTCCGGTTGATTTCCGAGGCGCCGAACGAGTTGCTCGATGAGCGGCAAATCGCCCTGCGTGATGCCAACTACAAGGTGGCCTATGGTGGCATCTCGACGCTGACCATCGTGTACGGCGTGCTGCTGTCCCTGGTCACCGGCGGTGGCTGGCTCGAGGAGCAGCTGGGTGATCGCTTCTGGACGGGCATCGCCGCGTCGTACCTGCTGTGCGCCAGCAGCCTGCCCGCCATGGTGCTGGCCTGGAACATGCCCAGCGAACCGCAGGACGACGCGGCTTGACTCCTCCTCGATCACCCAATCGTCAACGCCTGCAATATGGACAGCCTGATCACCGAGAAGCGCTGCCCTCTCCTGCCGTGAACGCAACACCCAGTCTTTCGGCAACCGTTGCCAAAGGCTCATCAAACGCCCACAGGCGCGCATCGGGCGTCATCAACGTGGAGGCCAGCAGGGAGAGATCGATCGCGCCGCAACCGCAGTCATGGAGCCGTCGTCGCTCAATCAGTTCCAGAACTTCATCTGGAGTGGCCACGACCGCGGCCTGAAGTGTTTGCAGATCACCCAACGTTCGCGCGCGCGGCGCGGGCGGCGTTCCGCAGGCCACCTCGCTGACGACCAGCGGGTGGCAGAGGATCCGATCCTGGGCGAGCAGCGATTGCAGCACCGGGTTCGCACGCCGAAAGTGTGCGACCCAGACGGACGTGTCCGCCAGGACGAGACTCACCGCGCGCGGTCGCCCGCGACGCGCCGCCGCGGGATCTCCTTCATGGCTGGCGCTTGGCCTCCGAGTGCGGCCAGGCGCTTGCCGGCCTGCACGCGGACGAACACCTTGACGGCCTCGCGAATGAGGTCGGCCTTGTCCATGCCAGGGTCGGCGACGGCCAGCGCGCGCGCGTAGAGCTCGTCTTCAATGGTGATCGTCGTGCGCATGGGATGCTCCGTGCATCAATTTAGATGCTTTTTAACATCAAATTCGATGCTGCAACCGGGTTGCCTCGCCACAAGTGGGGCATCGCATGCCCAGACCCGCAAGCGAATGGCGGGCACCGAGTGAATAGTGGCGTTGGCTGTCGACCCGTAGATCGACGTCGAGATTCTGTTTTTACTGGAGAACTGGCGGAGAGAGAGGGATTCGAACCCTCGAAGGGCTTTTGGCCCTTACACCCTTAGCAGGGGTGCGCCTTCGACCACTCGGCCATCTCTCCGGCTTGCCTGGGGACCCAGGGCAACCCGCCGTGCGCGGCGGGGGAGGCATGATACGGGCCGGGCGGCGGGCAGGTCAAAACGCGCAGGCGGTCAGTCCTGGCTGAAATGGGAATGGCCGGAGCCGTTCGTGCCCGCGGAGGAACTGCCACCGTCCTGCTCGGCCTTGATGCGCTCGAAGATCTCTTCGCGGTGGACGGCGACGTCCTTGGGGGCGTTGATGCCGAGGCGCACCTGGTTGCCCTTCACGCCAAGCACCGTGACGGTGACCTCGCTGCCGATCATCACCGTTTCGCCGACGCGCCTCGTCAGAATGAGCATGAGCGACCCTCCCTGGCACCGCTCGCGAGACGATAGAAGAATCCCTGATGCCCGTCCATCCCGCGGTTTTCCGAAACGGCGTGGTCGACCGGAGCGTGGAGGCCCAACGACCGCTCAGCCGCCGAGTTTGGCCTGGACGAAAGGCACGACCGAGGCGAGCGCCCCGGCGAGCGCATCGGCATTCGTGCCGCCGGCCTGCGCGAAATCCGGCCGGCCACCGCCCCGGCCACCGACCTGCGAGGCGACGTTACCGACCAGTTCACCGGCGCGGATGCGCGCGGTGAGGTCGGCGGTGACCCCGGCCACCAGCACGACCTTGCCCCCCGCCTCGACCGAGGCGAGCACGATGACGGCGGACTTCAGCCGCTCCTTGAGCTGGTCGACCGCGTTGCGCAGCGCGCCCGCGTCGGCGCCGTCGATCGTCGTGGCGACCACCTGGGCTCCACCCACGGCGACCGCGCCCGAGGCAAGGTCGGTGCCCTGCCCGGAGGCGAGCTTGTCCTTCAGCGCGCGGTTTTCCTTCTCGAGCTGGCGGATGCGCTCGAGCGCGTCGCGGACCTTCGCGGCCACCTCGGCGTTGCCGCCGCGGACGAGCCCCGCCACTTCGCGCAGCAGCGCGTCGCTCGCCTCCGCGTGCTCCAGCGCGACGGCGCCGGTGACCGCCTCGATGCGGCGCACGCCGGCAGCCACGCCGCCCTCGCTGACGATGCGGAACACGCCGATGTCGCCGGCGCGGCGCACGTGCGTGCCACCGCAGAGTTCCATCGAGAAGTCGCCGATGCGCAGCACGCGGACCGTGGATTCGTACTTCTCGCCGAACAGCGCCATGGCGCCGCCGGCCACCGCCGCGTCGTAACTCATCTCTCGCGTCTCGGCCTCGGCGTTGGCGCGCACCTGCTCGTTGACGCGCCGCTCGATGCGGCGCAGTTCCCCGGGCGTGACGGCCTGGAAGTGCGAGAAGTCGAAGCGCAGCCGGTCGGGCGCGACCAGCGAGCCCTTCTGCTGCACGTGGGTGCCGAGCACCTCGCGCAGCGCGGCGTGCAGCAGGTGGGTGGCGGAGTGGTTCAGCGCCGTGGCCTGGCGCAGCACCGCGTCGACGCGCGCGTCGAGCGTCATGCCCTCGCGCAGCGCGATGTTGCCCGCCGACAGCGCGCCGACGTGGGAGAACGCCGCGCCGCGCTTGCGGGTGTCGGCCACGACGAACCGGATGCCCTCGGCGAGCAGTTCGCCCGCATCGCCCACCTGGCCGCCCGACTCGGCGTAGAACGGCGTGCGGTCGAGGATGACCTCGCCCTCCTCGCCCGGGTTCAGCGCAGCCACGCGCTCGCCGCCGCGCAGCAGGGCCACGACGCGCGCCTGGGCGCGCGTCGCCTCGTAACCCAGGAACTCGGTGGCGGCCTCGAACTGCGCGCCCGCCCGCAGGTCGACGCCGAACCGGCTCGCCGCCCGGGCGCGCTCGCGCTGGGCTTCCATGGCGGCTTCGAAACCGGCCTGGTCGATCGCGAGCCCGCGCTCGCGGGCCACGTCGGCCGTGAGTGCGGCGGGGACGCCGTAGGTGTCGTAGA
>JBIIDW010000318.1:0-3759 GCA_044238215.1 Steroidobacteraceae bacterium | reverse complement strand
CAGGTTTCCGTGCGTGATGCCGAGCCGCTCTGCCACGTCACGAAGCACCAGACCGTCAGGGCCCTGTTCGAGCAGGATCTTCCGGGCGGCGTCCAGAATCTGCTGACGACGCGCCTCACCTTTCTTTCCCATCACTCCTCCCGCTCCACAACTGTGTCACCGCCGCTCCAAGCCTGCTCGGCGCTCCCACGAGATGCGTCAGGCGGTTTGAGATGTCGCCGTCGGGTGTCGGAGCGCGCTGGGCGGCGGCCAGAGCAGTAAAGCACTGACGGCGGCGAGATCAGCACACGCTTCGAGCAACATACCATACGCAGCCTGCTCCAGTACTGCGGTGCCGATCGCAAGCCCTGGCGCGACAACGAGTTTCGTACAGCTGCAGCCCTTTTTTTCCGGCTGTCACCGCGCTGAGCGGGCTGACGGTGCTTCGGGCGATGGTATGCATGGCGATCAGGATCAGGAACATCGACGTTCCGGAATCGCGTCAGAGCAGACCAAGCGCCACGAGCTGGACGCGCCTCGCACTGCCGACCGTCGCACTGCGGCTCATTTGGGGAGCCCAGGCTCGAGACAGGATCGCCCATCCACGCCGGTTGCAATGTAGGCCGTCGGCCTATCTTAGTCAAACCCGTTGGGGCTTGCCCACAGTTGCCGGCGGCTTCCACCATGCATAGGAAACCGTCGCTCGGCCGTACTTTGCCTTCATGCTCGGCTTCCGTTCAGCCGACTCCAATCGCGCGCGGGAGAAGACGACTGGATCTCTGCCCTGCCAGAGAGATGTCCACCTGGAACGTGACACACTTTCCCGCCACGAGGAAACGCAGGGTCAGTTCGGGCACGCAGGGCGCCAACGCCGCAAGACTGTCAGCGGCGCGGTGCCGCCAACGGCACCCCGTCCTCAGACCCATCCGCGACGCCACTGCGTCGGATCCCGAAGCTCCCGCCAGCCGATGATGCGTGCGCGCCTCGAATGCACCGCCTCGATCTCGACGGAGACCACCGGCGACCCCGGCGGGTCAGGCTCGATGACCTGGGTCACGAGGAAATGCTTCTCCTTGTTGCGCGGCGCCACCGCCGTCCACTTCGTGTGCAGCAGCTTCTTGGGACTGAGGAGGTTGGATGGCGTTCGCATCGCGGCGGGTCGTCAGGGCGCTCCGGGCGGCACCGAGGCCTCGTTGGCGATCTGTTCGGGGGTCGGGCGCGGATCCAGCCGGTGGATCTCCTCCTCCGCGTAGGGTCCGGCGCCGAGAGGTCGGACCCGCCACTCGACCCCGCCTGGTGTCCCGATCCGGCTCACTTCCGCCCACGCGATCTCCGCGCCGACCAGGCACGCCCAGCGGCCCATGCCCTCGGCCGTCGGCGCCGCGTATGACGCACCGAAGTTGCGCGTGCGGACAGGCTGCCAGTCGGCCCAGTCCTCGCCGTTGACACGGGTGCGGACCTCGCGCGCGTGCAGGTAAGCAAGCGCTTTCCATTCGACGCGATTCGCCGACTCCCTCGGATCGACCTTCAGGACGTGCAGGTACCAGTAGCGGTCGCCCCGGTACTCGCGAAGCCCGCTGTCCTTGCCGGTGCGCTCGTGCATGGCCGCGTACAACGAGTCGCCGTCGTCGCGGAACCAGTGCGCCCCCGCATGCACCCGGAACTGCCGCAGCGCTTCGAGTTCAACCGGATCCGTCGTCGGTGTGCTGTCGCACCCCGCAAATTCGTAAGCTGTCACGGTCCGATACTGATCCTCCGTGCGCCCCGTGCAACCCGCCGCGAGCAACGCCAGTGCGGCGCAGAGCAACCCGTTGACGCGCGCTCTCACAGGCGCTCGTCCCGGATGGCGGGCACGAGATAGGCCCAGCTCGTCACGCGTGTCGAGGCGATCCTGAGCTTGCCGCCGTCGCGGACCACGACGGACTCCTCCTCGCTTTTGGTCCGGCGCGTCGCCACCTGCCGCAGGCTCTCGTCGCGCAACCCGTGAGCGCTCTCGCCGGACTCGTACTCGGGCTGGAGCACCGTGTAGCGCACGCGGACCGTGGCCGACGCTCCCGACGGGTCGAAGGCGATCGACAACGGGCCACGCTCCAGTCGCGAGCTGCGGGCGACGTCGCGAACTTCGAGCGCCAGCATGCAGAAGCGGCGGTGATCGAGCGTCTCGTTCTCGCCGACGGTGCGCAGGCCGCTGGCGACCGCGTCGGCTTCGACCGTGTCCGCTTCGGCTCGGTCCGCGACGATACGGCCGCGGGCGATCTCGAAGTGCGTGGAGTCGAGTCGAAAACTCCCGGTCCGCAGCTCACACATGGCGGTAGAGTCGCCCGCGAGGAAGGCGCGGTCGGCTGCGTCGAACAGGTCGCGTACGCTGTCCTGCGAGAGTTTCGCCGCGCAGCCTGCCAGCGCCAAAGCCAGCGCGGGCGCCGCCGCGCACAACGACCCGACGGCGCGTAGCCGGACGGGGCGCTCGCCTTCCGCGACTGGCAGGGCGTTCATGCGGTCAGATTCCTGATCAGCGTGGCAAACAGATGCACAAGCGCGAGGCCGCTCGACAGCACCGCCAGCACGGCTCCGGCCACGAGCGCCGGCGAGAGCGCGTACTTCGTCACGGGTCGTCCGGCGTTTTCCCACAGGCGGTACGTGGCGGCGAACGACAGCAGCAGGCACGCGGCCATCGCAACGCGGCGGCCGCTCTCGTCCGGGATCGCGAGCGCGGCGATTGCGAGCAGCACACCCAGGAGCGCGCCCGCGGAGTCGACGAGACGCAACGTGCGCGCGGCGTCCCCGTCGCCGTAGACGAGGCGGTTCTGGACCCTTCCGCGTAGCAGCAGCAGAAGAAGCAGGCCAGGCAGTGCAGTACGCTGCGGATGCTCGCGGACCTCTTCGACGAGCCCTGCAAGCGCGAGGGTCATGCGCTGTGCCAGCGTCGCCGGCAGCTTCGGAGGCGGCGTGCTGGTGTCGCGCGCGCCGGAGGGTCGCGCGGCGGCACGCAAAGGCAACCACAGGACACGCGTCGTTGAGACGGGCACCACGCCGGCGCAACCCGCTCGAAAGCGGGCGAGACCTGCGCCGGGCCGATCGTCGAAGTTCCCGCGCCCAGCGAGCAGCAGAGTGCCGTCCGCGAGCGCGATTCCAGAGGCGTGCCAGGTCGCCAGCGCAGGCGGATCGCTCTGCCACTTCCGGTCCGTCAGATTTACCACCTGTATGGTTCTGGGCTGCGCTTCGCCCAGAGCTCTCGCGCCGTCCCGCGCGTCGCTCCACGCGACCGCGCAGTCGGAGCCGAGGCGAACGGCTGCGCCGAGCTCGCCGTCGGCCGGCGGATTTTCGAGCCGCACCCCCGTCAGTGTGCGCGTAGCGACTTCCCAGCGTCGCCAGTAGCTGGACTCCAGGATCCACGGCTGCGCGGGATCCGTGCCGCTCACCGAGACGACCTTTAGCGCGTTCACGAGCCACGCGTCCGTCGCGTCCGTCCAGGTTTTCTGCTGCGGATCCCAGACGGCGGCGAGCGCCGCATTGAATGGCGTTCCCATGTCGTCGGCGTCCGGCAGCGCCTCACTCTGGGGCAGCTGCATGCGCGAAGCTGTCCAGACGCCGGTGCGGTCGCGAATCACGGCGCGCGCCTCACCGTACACGAGGAGTACGCGATCGGAGTCGAGCGCGCGCAGCGCAATCGGTCGGCGAGGCTCGCCCGGCGCGAGCGGGAAGCGGCCGCATTCGGTCCATGCGCGCTCACCAGGGGCCCAACTGAGGCACAACGCCGCAGGCGATTCTCCGGTCGTGGTG
>JBIIDW010000317.1:0-3765 GCA_044238215.1 Steroidobacteraceae bacterium | reverse complement strand
CAGCGTCTTCGCGATCGCGGGGTCGACGGCGACGCGGACGCGAACCGTCGGATCAGCCGCCGCGCCGGCTTCCGGCGACGCACCGGCGGGAGCCGGGCCTGCGGCCCCGGGGGCTGCCGGCGGCAGCGCGCGCAGCGTGGCGATCTGCTGCTCGAGGATCGGGCGGACGTTGTCGGGTGCCCCGAGGTCGATCAGCCGCTGGTAGCGCCGGATCGCCAGGTCGGTCTCGCCGCGCCGCTGCGCGGCCAGCGCCGTGAAGAACAGGGCCCGACGCTCGTCAGGATCGATGGCGAGCGCCTGCTCGAACAGCCGCGAAGCGCGGCCCTCGATCTCGGCGGGGTCGCTGAGCACGAGTGCCTCGGCCCAGCCGGTCAGCGCCTCCGCGTTGCGGCCGCCCTCGAGGCGATCGGCCCGCTGGAACGCGCGCACCGCGAGCGGAAACTGCTCCAGCGCGGCATGGGACCGCCCGAGCATCAGCCAGCCCTGCACGTCGTCCGGCTCCTTCTCGAGCCGCCGCGCGAGCCTCGCCACCATGTCGGCGGGCGTATCGCCCGACGCCGCAGGCTCCCAGGTCCAGTTGCTCCACGCGCCGTACAGGCCCGCCGATCCGCCGAGCAGGACGACTGCCACCGCGGCGACCGCCGCACGCGCGGGCGCCGCCTGGCCGTCGCTGCCGCGGCGCAGCAGCGGATACGCGACCCAGGCAAGCGCGGCGAGCGCCGCCACCGCGGCGAAGACGATGAAGCCGGCGCTCACGTCGTGGCTCCGCCGCGGTCGTTGCCGGAGTCGTCGCCGTCGTCCGTCGCCGGCAGCGCCGCGCGCTGGCGCAGGATGCGCAGGGCGACGCCGATGCCGATGGCCAGCAGCACGAGCGGCGTGGCCCACAGCCACGCGTTGCGCAGCGACAGCGTCGGGCGGAACAGGATGAAGTCACCGTAGCGCTGGCGCATGTGATCGCGAACCTGCTCGTCGGTCTTGCCTGCCTCGAGCAGTTCGCGCACCTCGCGGCGCAGGTCGCCAGCGAGTCCGACCGGGGAGTCGGCGATCGACTGGTTCTGGCACTGCATGCAGCGCAACTCGTGGCTGAGCGCGCGGTAGCGCTGCTGCAGCACCGGGTCGTCGAGCTCGACCGGATCGACCGCGAACGACAACGGTGCCGCCACCGCCAGCAGCAGCAGCAGCAGTGCCGCGCGCAGCGCGCCGCGGCGCAGCCGCTTCGCGGGGCCGGTCACGAGCGACCCTCCGGGCCCGCGGGCGCGGCGGCGCCGGCGGGCGCAGCAGGCAGCCGGCTCAGGAACTCGCGCTGCCAGACGGCCGGCGTCAGCGGCCCGACGTGCCGGTGAACCACGATGCCCGACGGATCGACCAGAAAGGTCTCGGGCGCGCCGTACACGCCCCAGTCGATCGCCACGCGACCTTCGCGATCGACCGGCACCACCGCGTAGGGGTTGCCCAGCTGTTCCAGCCACTGAGCCGCCGCGCCGTCGTCGTCCTTCCAGTTCAGCCCGACGATCGGCACGCGGCCGGACCGGCTGACCTCGAGCAGCATGTCGTGCTCTGCTCGGCACTCTGCGCACCAGGTACCCCAGACGTTCAGCAGGTACCACCCGCCGCGCAGCGAGGCGGAATCGAAGGACCCGGCGGTGCCCAGCGTGGGCAGCACGAACTGTGGCGCCGGGCGACCGATCAGCGCCGACGGGATCACGGACTTCTCGGGTGCGCGCTGGATGCCGACCGCAAGCACGACGACGAGCAGTCCGAACAGTCCCAGCGGCAGCAGGAAGCGCTTCATCCGGCCGGCCCCGGCGCGCCGGCGGCGACCGCACCCTGTCCGGCCGCGGGCGCGGACTCGCGCACGGGCACGCGGTAGCGGCGGTCGCAGGCGGCGACGATGCCGCCGATCGCCATCAGGAATGCGAAGAACCAGACGTAGTTGATCAGCGGACGCACCTGCGCCCGGACACTCCAGCGGCCAGCGCCCAGGTCCTCGCCGAGCGCGGCGAAGATGTCGCGGGTGAGCTGCATGTCGATGCCGGCCTCGGTCATCACCGAGCGCTGCACCCAGTAGTTACGCTTCTCCGGATGCAGCAGACCGACCTGGCGGCCGTCCTCGAACACGGAGATCTCGCCGCGCACGCCGTCGTAGTTCGGGCCCTCGACCGGACCGATCGAGTCGAAGCGGTACTCGAACTCGCCGACCTGGGCCGACTCGCCCACCGCGAGCGCCACGTCGCGCTCGCGCGTATAGGTCTCGACCACCGCGATCGACAGCACGAAGGCACCGAGCGAGAAGTGCGCCAGCGCCATGCCGACGATCGCCGGCGTCAGCCGGATGCCGCGGCGGAGACGGTCGATGGGATCGACCAGCGCCGAGAGCGCCAGCCAGATGCCGATGCCGACCGCGACCGGGGTCAGCACCTTGGCGCCCTCGTAGGCACCGAGCACGACCGCGAGCGTGAGCAGCACGCCCAGCACCGCCGTCAGCAGCAGCACGCCCCGGCGCTCGCCGATGCGCCCCTTCTTCCAGCCCGCGTGGATGCCGACCGCGGCCAGCGCGACCAGCGGCAGCGTCGGCAGCAGGAAGGTCGGGTTGAAGTACTGCGGCCCCACCGACAGCGTGCCTAGGCCGAGCGCGTCGGAGATCAGCGGTGCCATCGTGCCGGCGAACACCGTGGCCGTGGCCACCACCAGCAGGATGTTGTTGAACAGCAGGAAAGACTCGCGCGAGGTGAACTCGAAACCGGCGTTGGACTTCATCATCGGCGCACGCCACGCGTAGAGCGTCAGCGCGCCGCCGATGACGACCACGAGGAAGGCGAGGATGAACATCCCGCGCTCCGGATCGGCCGCGAACGAGTGCACGGACACCAGCACGCCCGAGCGCACGAGAAAGGTGCCCAGCAGCGACAGCGAGAAGGCGAGGATGGCCAGCAGCAGCGTCCAGCTCTTGAACAGCCCGCGCTTCTCGGTCACGGCCAGCGAGTGGATCAGCGCCGTGCCGATCAGCCACGGCATGAACGAGGCGTTCTCTACCGGGTCCCAGAACCAGTAGCCACCCCAGCCGAGTTCGTAGTAGGCCCACCAGCTGCCGAGCGCGATGCCGACCGTCAGGAACGCCCAGGCCACCGTCGTCCAGGGACGCGTCCAGCGCGCCCAGGCCTGGTCGAGCCGCCCCTCGAGCATCGCGGCGCAGGCGAATGCGAACGCCACCGCGAAACCGACGTAGCCCGCGTAGAGCATCGGCGGATGTGCGGCGAGTGCGGGGTCCTGCAGCAGCGGGTTCAGGTCGCGGCCGTCGGGCGCGGCCGGCGACAGCCGCAGGAAGGGGTTGGAGGTGGCGAGCGTGAACAGCAGGAAGCCGACGCTGATCAGCCCGAGCACGCCGAGCACGCGCGCAGCGAAACGGATCGGCAGCTGCCGCGACAGCAGCGCCACCGCCAGCGTCCACGCCACGAGGATCCAGCACCACAGCACCAGCGAGCCCTCGTGCGCGCCCCACAGCGCCGAGACCCGGTAGAACACCGGGAGCGCGGAATTGGAGTTGAGCGCCACGTACTCGACCGAGAAGTCGTTCTGCACGAAGGCGTAGACCAGCGCCGCCATCGCCGCCGTCACCATGACGAACTGCGCGGTGACCGCCGGGCCCACCGCGGCCATCCAGCGGCCCCGGCCGAGCGCGGGACCGGCAATGCCGAAGAACGACTGCAGCACCGCCAGCAGCAGCGCCAGCACCAGGGCGAAATGACCGATTTCGGGAATCATGGC
>JBIIDW010000316.1:0-3768 GCA_044238215.1 Steroidobacteraceae bacterium | reverse complement strand
AAGGCCCACGGTCTTCGAACGGCTGCCGCCGCCAGCCGCCGGCCGCTGGATCGTGGTGGGGCGGCTCGACGTGAACACCACGGGCCTGCTGCTCTTCACTACCGACGGCGAGCTGGCGCACCGTCTCATGCACCCCTCGTCGGAAGTCGAACGCGAGTACCTGGTGCGGGTGCGTGGGCAGCCCTCCGCGCAGGTCCTGCAGCAGCTGCGATCGGGCATCCTGCTGGAGGACGGCTGGGCGCGCTTCGAGCGGATCGAGGCCGAGGGGGCGAGCGAGGGTCATGCCTGGTTCCGGGTGGTGCTGCGCGAGGGGCGCAACAGGGAAGTCCGTCGGCTCTGGTCGGCAGCCGGGCACGAGGTCAGCCGACTGACCCGGGTCCGCTACGGCTCCGTCACGCTCCCCCGCGACCTGCCGCCCGGGCACTGGCGGTCCGCGCCGGCGTCGGAACTGGACGCTTTGCGGCGGGCGGTGGCTGCAGCCAGGTGAGATCCTCGACCGGCGAGGCGTAGATCGGCTGCCAACGCCGCGTGGCGTAGTCGTGCAGCGCGGCCTGCGTGGAGGCGAAGGCCAGCGCGTCCCAGGGCAGGTCGCGGCGCGCGAACAGGCCGACATCCGAGGTCTCATCGCCGGCCGCGCAGCGGCCGTGCCGCAGCGTGCCGCGGAATACCACGACCACTTCGTTGAAGCGCGGCAGGTTGTAGACGCGGAACAGCGCAAGGTCGTCGACCGTCGCCTGGGCTTCCTCGAGCGCCTCGCGCGCCGCCGCGGCCTGGATCGGCTCGCTGGCCTCGACGTATCCGCCCGGCAGGCCCCAGAGGCCGGCCGCCGGCTCGATGGCCCTTCGGCACAGCAGCACCTGGCCCTGCCACTCGGCGATGCAGGTGGCGACGATGCGCGGGTTGCTGAAATGGGTCGTGCCGCAGGCGCTGCAGCGGAACCGCGTGGCGTGGGCGACGGGGCCGGGGGTGGCGCGGGCCAGGGCGCCACCGCAGTCACTGCAGAATTTCATGTCGGGAGATCCTCTGGCCCGGCATCGCGGGCCGACAGCATGTGGAGCCGCATCTGCTGCTCGGCGAGCTCGGGGTCGCCCAGCGAAAGCGCGCGCAGCAGCTCGCGGTGGTGCCAGCAGCTGCGCTCGAGGTGCTCCGCGATCCGGTGCCGGTAGCGCTGCAGGAGCAGCAGCTGGATCTGCAGCAGGGGCCGCAGCGCACCGGCGAGGTGCGGCGCGCGCGCCGCATCGAGGATCACCTGGTGGAACCGGTCGTTGAGGTCGGCGAAGCGCGAGGCGCCCGCCGCGTCCGGGGCGCCGCGGTCGCCATTGCCCGTGCAGGCCTCCATCGCCGCCGCGAGCTCCCGCAGCTCGGCGAGTTCGTCGGGCCGGATCCGCGTGGCGGCACGGCGTGCGGCATAGCCTTCGAGCCGCGCACGCAACTCGTACAGCTCAGCGACCGTGTCTTCGTCGAATCCCCGCACGACGGCGCGGCGGTGCCCTTCGGTCAGCACGAGGCCCTCGGCGGCGAGCCTGCGAATGGCTTCGCGGACCGGTGTGCGGCTGACCCCGAGGCCGCGTGCGAGCTCCGCCTCGACCAGGAAATCGCCGGCGGCGAGCTCCCCCTG
Organism: Steroidobacteraceae bacterium; assembly: GCA_044238215.1. Lineage (GTDB taxonomy): Bacteria > Pseudomonadota > Gammaproteobacteria > Steroidobacterales > Steroidobacteraceae > UBA964. Next base: position 2,150 of record JBIIDW010000316.1, on the reverse strand, counting down.
CTGGATCCGCGCCAGCAGCGACGAATAGGCTTTCTCGGTCGCGGCGGTCATTTTCGTATACTAATCTGCCGACTGGTGGCCATTAAGCCGTTGATTAGGCCGATTCAGTATACCAAAATCCTGCCGAGGGTAACGAATCGGGGGGGCGATGGAGTACGCAAGCCGGGAGGTCGGGGTCGCTGGCACTCCCCTCTGCTATCGGGAGGCGGGGCCGGAGACGGCGGCGCCGCTGCTGTTCCTGCACGGCGCAGGGGGGGCGGATTCCGCGCTGCCGTTCCTGTCGGGCTTCGCGGGGCTCCGCCGCGTCATCGTGCCGGACCTGCCTGGATTCGGCCGCAGCGCGACGCCGGCGTGGCTCGACAACATCCACGACGCCGCCTACGCCTGCCTCGAGTTCATCGAGGCGCTGGACCTGCGTGGCCTGCATCTCGTCGGCACCTCGCTCGGCGGCTGGATCGCGCTGGAGGTCGCGGTGCGCGATGCATCGCGGATCGCTTCGCTGACGCTGGTCGGGGCCTCGGGCATCCGGCCCGGAGACATCCCCACCGGCGACCTCTTCATGTGGAGTCCCGAGGAGCGCGTGCGGCGGCTGATCGCCGATCCCGCGCTCGCCGACAGGATCCTCGCGCTGCCGCAGACCCCGGAGCAGGCCGAGGTCGCGCTGCGCAACCACTTCACGACCGCGCGGCTTGCGTGGGAGCCGCGCTTCTTCGATCCCCATCTCGAGAAGTGGCTGCATCGCGTCCGCGTGCCCACGCACGTCATCTGGGGGGGCGAGGACCAGTTGTTCCCGCCGGCCTACGGCCGCCGGCTCGCCAGCCTCATACCCGGCGCGCGCTTTTCCGTGATCCCGGACTGCGGTCACCTGCCGCAGGTCGAGCGTCCCGCCGAACTCGCCGCCCTCGTCTCGCAACTGGCCTGCGCCGCCTGAGCCTGCGGCGCAGCCCACGGAGTCGCCCATGAAGTTCACGCTGTTCCACCTGATGCCCTACGCCGACCTCGATCTCGAGGCCGCTGCCGCGTACCCCACGGCCTGGGTCCACACGCCCAATTCGCTGTACGACCCGCGCAAGGGCGCGAAGCTCTACAACCGCTACCTCGACGAACTGGAGCTCGGCGAGGCGCTCGGCTTCGACGGCATCGCCGTCAATGAGCACCACCAGACCGCGTACGGCATCATGCCGTCACCGATCGTCACCGCGTCCGCGCTCGCGCGCCGCACCCGCACGGCGAAGATCGCAATCCTCGGCAGTGCGATACCGCTGCGCGACCATCCGCTGACGCTGGCGGAGGAGCACGCGATGATCGACAACATCACCGAGGGCCGGCTGATCACCGGCTTCGTGCGCGGCATCGGCGCCGAGTACCACGCCTGGGGCACCAACCCGGCGTTTTCCCACGAGCGTTTCCACGAGGCCCACGATCTGATCATCGCCGCGTGGACACGGCCCGGGCCGTTCCGCTGGTCCGGCAAGCACTACCACTTCGAGTACGTGAATCCCTGGCCGCGGCCTTTCCAGCAGCCGCATCCGCCGGTGTGGATCCCGTCGCAGGGCAGTTCGGAGACGATCGAGTGGGCCGCGCACCCGGACCGCCGCTACACGTACCTGCAGACCTTCAGCCCGCTGAAGTCGGTGCGCAAGTACCTGCAGCAGTACCGCGACACCGCGGCGCGCCACGGCTGGACCGCCGACGACGACAAGCTGGGCTGGGCCATCCCCATCTACGTCGGCGAGACCGACGAGATCGCGCGTCGCGAGGCGAAGCCGCACTTCGAGGCCTTCCGCAACCGCTTCCTGAAGATGCCGGTGGAGATGCTGCTGCCGCCCGGCTACTCGTCGATCGAGTCGATGCGCGGCGTCGCCAAGGCCAAGGCGCAGATCACCGGCGACGTCACCCTCGAGATTGCCGTCGAGATGGGCATGCTGTTCTGCGGCTCTGCCGCCACCGTCCGCGAGCAGATCGGCGCGGCCTGGCGCGACATGCGCGTGGGGCACGTGCTGGCGATGATGCAGTTCGGCACGCTGCCGGCGGACCTCACCGAAGCCAGCATGCGCCGTTTCGCCGGCGACGTGATGCCGTGGCTGCGCGGGCTCGTCGCGGCGGACGAGGGCCGTTCGCGCGCCGCCTGAGCAGCGGCCGGCGCGCAG
>JBIIDW010000315.1:0-3776 GCA_044238215.1 Steroidobacteraceae bacterium | reverse complement strand
GCACGAACTTGCTGGCGCCGTCCATCGAGCCGTAGAAGTCGGCTTCCGAGCGCACCTCGGTGCGCCGTTCGCGCGCCTCGTCCTGCGAGATCAGCCCGGCGTTGAGGTCCGCGTCGATCGCCATCTGCTTGCCCGGCATCGCATCGAGGGTGAAGCGCGCGCTGACCTCGGAGATGCGGCCGGCACCCTTGGTCACGACGATGAAGTTGATGATCGTCAGGATCACGAACACGACGATGCCGACGGCGTAATTGCCGCCGATGACGAACTCGCCGAACGACTCGATCACGTGGCCCGCGGAGCCGGTGCCGGCGTGGCCGTTCATCAGTACGACGCGGGTCGAGGCGACGTTGAGCGCGAGCCGGAACATCGTGGCGATCAGCAGCACGCTCGGGAAGATCGCGAAGTCGAGCGGTCGACGCACCGAGAAGACCGCGATCACGATCAGCAGCGACAGCGCGATGTTGAACGTGAACAGGACGTCGAGCGCGATCGGCGGCAGCGGTACGATCACCATCGCCAGCATCGCCACGAGGCCGACGGGAACGCCGAGGCCCTTGGTCAGGACGTCGCGGAGGTTCGGTACGCCGGTAGCGGCGCCTGCCGGGATCGCCATCTATCAGCCCTCCGCCCTGCGGAACGACTGCTCGACCGACGGGTCGACGGTCGGCGGCACCGGCGGCGGCATCCCGGCGCGGCGGGCGCCCGCCAGTTGCGCGACGTAGGTCAGCACCTGGGCGACGGCGACGTACAGCACCGCCGGAATCTCCACGCCGAGGTCGACGTGGCGGTACAGCACGCGCGCCAGCGGCGGCGCCGAAACCAGCGGCACGCCGTGGCCGGTCGCGAGCTCGCGGATGCGGGCCGCCACCTCGTCGGCGCCCTTGGCCACCACGACCGGGGCGCGGTTGCGCTTCTCGTCGTAGCGGAGGGCCACGGCATAGTGGGTCGGGTTGGTGATGACCACGCTGGCCGTCGGCACTTCCTGCATCATCCTGCGCCGGGCCATCGCCTGCTGGATCGCACGGATACGGCCCCGGGTCTCCGGCGAGCCCTCGCTCTCCTTGAGCTCCTGCCGGATCTCGTCGCGGGTCATGCGCAGGTCGCGGGTGTACTGCCAGAGCTGGAACGGCACGTCGATGGCCGCGATCAGCACCAGCCCGGCCGTCATCGCCAGCAGCGCCTGCCCGGTGAGCTGCGCCGCGTGCGCGATGCCGTTGCCCACCGGCTCCATCGACAGTCGCAGCAGATCGTCCGCCTGGCTCCACAGGAGGGCGACCGCGATGGTGCCGACCACCGCGAACTTGACCAGTGTCTTGCCGAGTTCCGCGGCGCTGCGGGCCGAGAAGAGCCGGCCGATGCCGGTGAGCGGATTGATGCGTTCGAAGCGCATCCCCAGCGCCTCACCGCTCAGGTTCCAGCCGCCGATCGCGAGGGGGGCGGCCAGCGCGGCGAGGAAGGCGGCCGCGAGCACCGGCGCGCAGGCCAGCAGCGCCTCGGCCGCGGCGTCGCGGAACGCGTTGATCGCCGCGTAGCTGTCGCCGGCGGCAGCCGGCGAGAGGCTCAGCGAGCGGCGCATCATCGCGGCCATCCCGCCGGCCACGGCGCCGCCCAGCAGATAGAGGGTACCACCCGACAGCAGCACCACGGCAGCCGCCGCGAGTTCGGGCGAGCGCGGCACCTGTCCCTTCTTGCGCGCCTCCTCGATCCGCTTCGGTGTCGGGCTTTCTGTGCGTTCCTGGCCGTCTTCGTTTTCTGCCACGTGCGCCCCCTAGCGTGCCGGTGCGCCTTGCAGCGCGCCGACGGATTCCATGGCGGTGCCGATCAGGGCGATGAAGCCCTGCTGCACCGCCGGCAGGCCGAGCAGTACGATCACCATCCCGATGGCCAGCGTGATCGGGAAGCCCACGGCGAACAGGTTCAGCGCCGGCGCCGCACGGCTCATCACGCCGAAGGCCACGTTCGCGACCAGCAACGCCGTCATGCCCGGCAGCGCTACGGCGACCGCACCCGCGAACAGCTGGGTTCCGAACGCCAGCACCGTCGCCATGCCGCCGGTGCCGAGGCCGGCGGCGCCGACCGGCAGCGTGGTGAAACCCGCCGCGACCGCCTGCACGAACATCAGGTGCCCGTCCATCGCCACGAACGTCAGGGTCATCAGCAGCACGTAGAGCTGACCGAGCGCCGGCGTGGACGTGCCGCGCATCGGGTCGACGTTGAACGCAAACGACAGTCCCATGCTGTTGGCCAGCAGCTGCCCGGCCAGCCCGATCGCGTCGAAGACGATCTGCACGACGAACCCGCAGGCGATCCCGATCAGGACCTGCTGGGCAGTGATCACCAGGCCGGCCGGCGAGAACACGGGGACTTCCGGCGGTGCCGGCAGCAGCGGCGCCACCAGCAGCGTCACGGCCCCCGCCAGCACGATGCGGATGCGCGCGGGAACGAATCGCGCGCTGAACACCGGGGCGACGGTCAGGCAGGCGGCGATGCGCACGAACGGCCAGAACCAGGCCGCGAGCCACTGTTCGAGCTGTCCTTCGGTGAGGATGGGCATGGTCGTCAGTGGATCAGCGAGGGAATGCTCTCGAAGAGCTCCCGCGTGTAGGACACCAGCACCTTCAGCATCCAGGGGCCGGCGATGACCATCACGACCGCCATGGACAGCAGCTTCGGGATGAACGAGAGCGTCATCTCGTTGATCTGCGTCGCCGCCTGGAACACGCCCACCAGCAGGCCGACCACCAGCGCCACCAGCAGCAGCGGCATCGCCAGCAGCAGCATGACCTCGAGGGCGCGCTGCCCCACTCCCATGACGACGTCGGGTGTCACGTGTAGAAGCTCCCTGCCAGGCTGCCCATCACCAGGGTCCAGCCATCGACCAGTACGAACAGCATCAGTTTGAAGGGCAGCGAGATCAGCACCGGCGAGAGCATCATCATGCCCATCGACATCAGCACGCTCGCCACGACCAGGTCGATGATCACGAACGGTATGAACAGCAGGAAGCCGATCAGGAATGCGGTCTTGAGCTCGCTGGTGATGAAGGCCGGCACCAGGATCGACAGAGGCACGTCCTCGGGTTTGGCGAAGGTCTTGCCGCCCGCGATCCGCGCGAACGCGGCGATGTCCGTCTCGCGGGTCTGGCGCAGCATGAAGCCGCGCAGCGGCACGAGCGCGCGGTCGAGGGCTTCGGTCGCCTGGATCTGCCCGGCGCTGTAGGGCTTCAGCGCCTCGGCGTCGATCCGCTCGATGACCGGCGTCATCACGAAGAACGTCAGGAACAGCGACAGCCCGATCAGCACCTGGTTGGGCGGGGTCTGGCCGGCGCCGAGCGCCTGCCGCAGGATGCCCAGCACGATCACGATGCGGGTGAAGGCGGTCATCATCAGCACGATCGCCGGCAGCAGGGTCAGCGCCGTCATCAGCGCCAGCACCTGCAGCGTCAGCGTGTAGGTCTGGCCGCCGCCCGGGTCGGCCTTGACCGTCAGCGCGGGGATGCCCAGCGCGACCGTGGGCTCCACCGCTGCCGTGGCCAGCAACGGCGAGACGGCGACGGCGCAGGCACCGAGGATTGCGATCCGCTTCATCGCCCGAGCCCCTTCATCAGCAGGTCGCGGAAAGTCGGCACGGCGGGTACCGGCGCGGCGGGCGTCGCCGGCGGCTCCGCGGAGACGCTGGCCTCCGCCACCGCCGGCAGCACGTGCAGGGCACTGACCTGCCCGGCGCCGACGCCGACCAGTACGCGCTGGCCCTCGACCTGCAGCAGCACCGCA
>JBIIDW010000313.1:0-3781 GCA_044238215.1 Steroidobacteraceae bacterium | reverse complement strand
CAGGCCTCCGCGTGCCCGGGGCCGTCTGCCGCTACGGAGCCGCTCCCGTGTGGTGCCCGAGGTCGCCAGCAGCCGCCCGAGGAACCGCACGCTGCGACACCGGCTCGTCGAGACCGAGGAGCCCCTCCGCCGCTGCGATCGCCGCGGCGGTCGGCGGCGCGGCGACTGCGGACGACCCGGAGGCCGTCAGGCGCGATCTGAAGAAGGCCCACGCGATCTCCGCGAACTCGACGTCGCGGTTCTGCGCGCCGCTGACCGGATCGGTCGCGATCAGCACGCTGCGGCTGGCCACGGGGTGACCGGCGCCATCCAGCCGCCACCATTCGACGGGCGCGGCCCCCTCGTAGACGAAGCGATTGGCTGGCCCGGCATCGGCGGGATCCAGGTCGACCACCGTCCGCGACGGCGAGACGCCGCGCAGCCCATTCGCGGCAAGCCAGTAGTCACGGGTCGCCTCGGCGCCGATCACGCGGCCGCGGGCGCAGCCGCCGCCCAGATTGGCCACGCAGCCCCCACCGTAGGGCATAGGCTCGTCCAGGGTGCCATGGGTCATCAAGATCGGGACGGCGCGCGACGGCGCGGCGCTGCAGGCACCCGGCTTCGCGGTCTGGGGCAGGTTGCCGTTGGACGTTGCCACCGCGGCGACGTTCGACGCGCGAGCGACCGCATAGGCGAGCGTCATCTGGGCCCCGTTGGAACCGCCGGACATGAACACCTGTGCCAGGGGCAGCCCGTACTGCACACGCACCCGTTCGATCAACGCGTCCAGGAACGCGATGTCGTCGGCATTCCCGGCCACCTGGTTGTCGGCCCGGCAGTCGTTCCACCCCGGGTTCCCGTCCGTGGCCGGAAGCCCGCCCGGATACACCACCACGAAGCCCTCGCGGTCGGCCACGTTGCGGAACACCGAGAGCGGGTGCACGCCCGTGGTGGCGACGTTGAGCCCCTGACCGCCCCCGCCGTGCAGCACCAGCACCAGGGCGCGAGGTGCGCCGGTCAGCCCCGGCGGGCCGTGCACCCGATACTCGCGGACCACGCCGCCGACGGTCAGCGTCGCGGAGCTGAGCCCCACCGGATAAGGCGCCGCGGCGGCCGCGACCGTCACGGTCGTGGAGGCCGTGACGCTGCCGCCCGCGTTGCGCGCCGTCAGCACGTAGGTCGTGGTGGCGGTCGGCGACACCGTCCGGCTGGAGGCACCCGTGACGTCGCCGATTCCGTTGTCGAGCGCGAGGCTGGTGGCGCCCGAGACCGACCACGACAGCGTGGAGCTCTGGCCAGCCGAAATGCTGGTGGGCGAAGACGCAAAGCTCGAGATGACGGGCGGCGCCGCAGGCAGTTGGGGAGCCGGTGGCGTCGACGCGGAGCTCGAGCCACCCCCTCCTCCACAACCGGCCGCGAACGCCGCGACCACCACAAGGAAACCAAGACGCGTTGCGGAAACCACGGGAAACTCCCACCTGCACAACGGGCCACGTCGGTGGCCCAGTGCCTGAGAGGATCCTCGCTCCCGGGGAAAATTCCCCATCAACAGGGAAAAGATCTGCAAAGAATCATCAAGCCTGCCCGGGACCCCGGGAGCAGACGCAGCCCTCAGATCAACGCTCCCACGATCAACCACGCCGAGAGACCCAGAATCACCAGCAGGCTCGCGAGGGTTCCAAAGAATCGACCCGGCGACCGCCCCGCGGAAGCCGACAGGCCCACCGCATGCAGCACGCGCGCGATCACGAATGTGGCCCCGAACGCATGCACATAGGCCGCGCCGGCGCCCGACTGCTCGACGAGGTAGAGCAGGATCAGCGCGAGTGGCGCGTACTCGACGAAGTTGGCGTGGACACGGACTCGTCTCTCGAGGTCGGCGTCTCCGCCCGTCCCCAGTCCGATCTGCGCCTTGAGACGCCGCTGCACCACGCGACCCGTCAGCACGAGCAGAAGCAGCCCGCATAGTCCCGCATAAAGTCCGGTAATCATGGTTCGTCTCCGAAGGGCCAGCCGGTCACGCCGCAAACACCCTGCTCAACGGAACGCCTCGCGGTAGAACGCCCAGTGGCGATCGCCGAGCGCTCGCAGCAGACGCAGCGGATCATGCCCCACCCCCTCTACCACGATCCAGTCGTGGGGGATGCGCAGGCTGCGCAGGTGCTCGTGGAACGCCAGGTTGTTCGCAAACGTGTTGTCGCGGTCGCCGATCGCCACGCGCACGAGCGAATCCCTGGCGATCTTCGCGGCGTTGTCCGCCGCGTGCCGCCGTGGGCTCACGGCCAGAAAGTAGGCGGGAGAGCCGCCGTAGACTCTGTGCAGCACCTCCTTGGCCCGGTTTTCCCCCGCCCGCGGCGCGTCCGTCAGCCTTTCCTGCAGCGGCCCGGCGCCCAGGATCGAGACGGCGCGGAACATCTCCGGGTACTTGAACCCCAGCCGCGCGGCGCCGTAGCCACCCATGCTGAAGCCGTCGAGCAGACGCCCCTCGCGCGTCGCGCGGGTCCGGTAGGTCGCGTCGACGTGCCGGACCAGATCCTCGACGATCACGCGCTCCAGCGGCACCGAGCCGTCCTTCCAGTCGACGTACATGCCAAGCCGCAGGCCGTTCACGAACACCAAGAGGAACGGCGGAACCTTGCCCGACTCGATTGCCGCGTCGACCTCCCGGGCGAGCGGCGCGATGCCGGGCAGCCCGCCGCCGGAGCCGTGCAGCCAATAGACCACGGGAAAGCGGCTCGCCGCATCGCGCCCGTACGCCGCCGGGGTGTAGACGTGGTAGCTGACGCGCGTACCCGCGGCCCGGCTGTCGAACTCGTGGTAGGAGACCCGGGGTGCCTCGATGACCGGCGTGCGCCATGCGACCGACGGCGGCTCAACCGCCGCCGACTGGCCGAGCCCAGAGCCGCCGAGCGCGAACGCCACCACGAGCGCCGACCACAGTGTTCGCGACAGCGCCCGGCGAAAGTCACGGTTCATTGGATCGTCTCTGCTGCCCCGCCCGCGTTGGGATGAACATTCGGGCAACCTGCGGGAGTAAATCCAGCACCGGCCGATCAAGATTTGTGAAGAAATGCACGGAAGCCGGCCACTGTCGCCCGCCGAAGCGCGGACCCTGTCAGGCGAGGCAGTGCTGGATCATCCGCTCCACGACGCGCGGCATGTCGAGCTGCGTGCTCCAGCCGAGACTGCGCCGCGCCTTCTCAGGATTGCCGGCACTGAACGCGATGTCGGTCGGGCGCAGCAGCTCGCTCGAGCGGCGCACGTGCGGCTCCCAGTCCAGGCCGAGCTGCGCGAACGCCTCCGCGACGAACGCCTGCAGGGTGTAGCTCCGGCCGGTGGCGATGACGTAATCGTCAGCGGTCGGCTGCTGCAGCATCAGCCACATCGCCTCGACGTAGTCCGGAGCCCAGCCCCAGTCGCGCACGATGTCGAGCCGCCCCAGTTCGAGGCGCTCCGTGGAGCCGCCCGCGATGCGTTTCGCCGCCTGGACGATCTTCTGCGTCACGAATCGGTCCGGCCGCAGTGGCGACTCGTGGTTGAACAGGATACCCGTGCACGCGTGGAGCCCGTAGGCCTCGCGGTAGTTGTCGACGAGCCAGAAGCACGACGCCTTGGCGACGGCGTATGGACTCCGCGGGCGGAACGGCGTGGTCTCGACCGCGGGGGACCGCGCCGTGTCGCCAAAGCACTCGCTGGAGCCGGCGTGGTACTGCCTCACGGGCTTGTCGGTCATCCGGCAGGCCTCGAGGATGTTCAGGGTACCGAGCGTGTAGCCCTGTATCGTCTCCGCCGGCTGCTCGAA
>JBIIDW010000312.1:0-3783 GCA_044238215.1 Steroidobacteraceae bacterium | reverse complement strand
CGCATGGATTCCCTCTCAATGTGGCTTGCAGACAACAGCGCGCCGGCCTGCGGCAGGTCGCGCCTGAGGCCTGAGGATGCAACAACGGCGGTGGGATCGTCCACATTCCGGTTACCGCCCCGCGGACGGCGGTTGCGGGAATGCAACGCGGCAGGGCTGGCTCAGCCCAGCCGGATGACCACCTTGCCGCGGTTGCGCCCCGACAACAGGTGCTCCACCGCGTCGGCGACCTGCCCGACGCCGACGAACGGCGTGGGGTCGACCCAGACCTGCAGCTTGCCGTCGTAGTGGAGCTGCAGGATGCGGCGCGCCGCGTCGTCGTAGTGCTCCGGGAAAGCCTGGTTCTGGAAGCCGCGCACCGAGGCCGATTTCCAGTACAGCTGGCGGTAGATGCGCGGCTGCGCGACGTTCTCCACCGCCTTGTCGAAATCGGAGGTGTGGCCGCTGATCACCAGCCTGCCGCGCATGGCGAGGTTGCCCAGGAAGGCGTCGAAGACCTCGCCGCCCGCCGAGTCGTAGGCGATGTCGAGGCCGCGCGGGTACTCCGTGGCCAGCAGGGCGCGCAGGTCCTCGCGGCGGTAGTTGACGGGACGGTCCACGCCCAGCGCGCGCAGGCGCTCGACCTTGTCGTCGTCGCCGGCGAGCCCGATGACGTGGCAGCCGGCGAGCTTCGCGAGCTGCACGACGATGTGGCCGAGGCCGCCCGCGGCGGCCGACACGGCGACCGTCTCGCCGCCGCGCATCTCGCCGACCTGCTCGAGGCCCACCATGGCCGACACGCCGGTCGGCAGCAGCGTCAGCACCTCGGGCGAGGCCTCGCGCACCGGGATCACGCGCGCCGCCTCGGCACGCTGGTACTCGCGGTAACCGGTGCCGAGCTTCTTGGTCGCCACCGCGTCGCCCTCGCGCAGGCCCGCGACGCCCGCGCCGACGGCGACCACGGTACCGACGGCCTCGATGCCCATGTCGTAGGGGGGCTTCACGTCGACGTAGCGGATCGTGTTGCGGCACAGGTTGGTGTCGAACACGCCGTTGCAGCCGGCCCAGAGGTTGCGGATCACGACCTCGCCGTGGCCGGGCCCGGACCAGGGTTCCTCGACGACCGAGGTCGAGCTGCGGAAGTCGCCGGCCAGCCGGGATATGACGAGCTTGCGGTAGCGTGCGGGGAACGGTTGCATGCGGACGTCGGGCTGGAGCGGGGCGAAGCGTGGGGGTTAGATTGGGCGGCCGATGATAGCGGCATCGCAGGAGCAACGACCATGCCGACCGTACTCGTAACCGGCGCGTCGCGCGGGCTCGGGCTCGAACTCGTCCGCCAGTACGCGGTCGACGGCTGGGACGTCATCGCCTGCGCCCGCGACCCGCAGCGTGCCACCGCGCTGGCGGGGCTGGCGGCGACACGCGGCGGGGGGCACGTCGAGGTTGAGCCGCTGGACCTGGTCGATTCGGGTTCGATCGCGGCGTTGGCCGCGCGGCTCGGCGAACGGCCGATCGACGTGCTGCTCAACTCGGCCGGCACCATGGGGCGGGGCAGCTTCGCGGCCGAGGGCATCGCCTTCGGGCGCTTCGGCAGCTGCGATCCGGACGACTGGCTCGAGGTCTACCGGGTCAACGTGATCGCGCCCATGCAGCTGGCCGAGACGCTGGTCGGCAACGTGGCCCGCTCGGCGCAGCGGAAGATCGTCTCGCTCACCAGCGTGATCGGCTCGATCGGCGGCAACACCGCGGGCAGCCTCTACAAGTACCGCGCCAGCAAGGCCGCGCTGAACGCGGTGATGCGCTCGATGGCGATCGACCTCGCGGCAAGCCACGGCATCGTCGCCGTGCCGCTGCACCCCGGCTGGACGCGCACCGACATGGGCGGGCCGCGGGCGACGCTGGATGTCGTGACCAGCGTGCGCGGCATGCGCGCGGTCATTGCCGGCCTGACGCCCGAGAAGGCAGGCCGCTTCTGGGCCTACGACGGTTCGGAGTTGCCCTGGTGAGCGCTCAGCGGTATCGCCCCTCCCGGAACTGCTCGAAGGCCGTCTGGTAGAAGGCGATCGCGAGATCCACGTCCGCCGGGTCGGGCGGCACGGGCGTGTAGCGATCCTGGCGGCGGTCGTAGCGCATCTCGCGCACCTGGCCGCGCAGGCCGAGCACGGTCAGAGCGCCGTTGCGCAGCAGTGCGACCCGGTCGTTGTGCGAGAAGAACGCGACCCGGCCCTGCTCGGGCGTGTTGAGCGCGTCGCGGCCGAACCAGGGAGCGGTGTACGGCAGGCCCAGCAGTCCCATCAGCGTCGGTGCGATGTCGATCTGCGTCATCAGCGCGTCCACGCGCCGCGGCGCGATGTGCTTCGGCGCATAGAACAGCAGCGGGATCTCGTAGGTCTTCAGCGGGATGTCCTGCCGCCCGTACACGCGCGCGCCGTGATCGGCGACGATGATGAAGATCGTGTCGTCGAACCAGCGGTGCTTCGCGGCCTCGGCGAGGAAGTAGCCCTGCGCGTGATCGGCGTAGCGCACGCCCGATTCGCGGCCGCCGCCCTCGGCCCTCACGCCGATGGACTCGAGACCGGTGCGGAACGTGAAGGGCTTGTGGTTCGAGGTGGTCATCACGTGCAGGAAGAAGGGCTGGCCGGACCCGGACAGCGCGTCGGCGTGAGCCAGCGTCAGGTCGAACAGGTCCTCGTCGGCGACCCCCCAGACGTTCTCGAAGCGCGGCGGTGCGGTCATCGAGTTGCGGTCCAGCACCTCGTAGCCGTTGGCCGCATAGAACGCGTTCATGTTGTCGAAGTAGCCGTAGCCGCCGTACAGGAACGAGGTGTGATAGCCGTGGCCGCGCAGCACCTTGCCGAGCGTCGAGATGTCGGCATTGCCCGGTCGGCGCACGACGGACTCGCTCGGGATCGGGGGGATGGACGCAGTGATGGCCTCGAGCCCGCGCACGGTGCGGGTGCCCGACGAGTAGGTGGAAGAAGTACTCGCAGGCGGCGATGAACAGCATGGCGAACAGCCACAGTGCGCTGCCGCCCAGCAGCAGCCGGCGGCTGCGGGGGCGGCAGTGCCAGTGGTCCGGCACCAGTCCGAGGTAGAGCGCGAAGGGGGACAGCAGGTAGAGCGACTGCACCGCGTCGGCCGCCAGCCCGGCGGGCAGGATCCAGGCCAGGGAGCCGGCAGACACCCCCGCGGCGGTGCCGAACTGCGTCCACAGCAGCAGCCGCAGCAGCAGCCCGATCAGCGCATAGCCGGTGGCGAGGACGAGCAGGGGTCTGTAACGTTCAATACTCGGGGTCACCTCCGTTGGACGGGTCGGCGGCGGCGAATCCACCGCCGGACGGTCCCGCGGGCACCCCAGGAACAGCAGGCAAGGGAATCCCGCAGTGTCGAGATGGATTGTCCCGGGGCGGCCCGTCTAACCCCGCGTTGGTCATGGAAGACGACGACCGACAACTCGTCGCCCGGCTGAGGGCCGGGGACGAGGCAGCGTTCAGGGCCTTCTTCGAGGAGTACTTCGACCGCCTGTACCGCTTCGCCATGTCGCGCACCCGGGGTGACGCCGACATGTCCGAGGAGGCCGCGCAGCGCACCCTGTGCCGCGCGGTGCGGCGGCTGGAGCTGTTCCGGGGCGAAGCGGCGCTGTTCACGTGGCTCGCGCAGATCTGCCGCAACGAACTCGCCGACCTGGGCGAGGCGGCGCGACGCGACGCGAGCCGCACGGTGAGCCTCGACGCCGACGAGCGGCTGCGAGCGCGGATCGAGGGCGAGGTGGCGGATCCGGCGGCGGATCCGACGCTGGCGTTC
>JBIIDW010000310.1:0-3787 GCA_044238215.1 Steroidobacteraceae bacterium | reverse complement strand
CGAGGAAGTGCCCAAGCTCCAGCGCACGCTGTTCGAGGAGGTCCGCAGCTACGCGAAGGCCCAGAACCTCGACCTCGTGATCGCCGACGGCGTCATTTACGCTGCGGCAGCACTCGACATCACCCCCGGCGTGCTGCAGATCCTGCAGTCGCGGGGCGGTGCCGCGGCGGCCCCGAAGCCGGCTGCTGCGCCGGCGGCGGCCCCCGCCAAGCCTGCGGGGCGCTGAACGGGCTCGCGAGAGTCCGCGCGGTGGCGCTCCCCCGATGGCTGCGGCCACGCTCGCCGAAATCGCCGTCCGCTTCGGACTCGAATTGCGCGGCGACCCCGACGCGACGGTGGCCTCGGTCGGCACGCTCGGCGGGGCCGGTCCCGGCCAGCTGGCCTTCCTCGCCAATCCTCGCTTGCTGAGGCAACTCGGCGCTACCCGCGCAGGCGCCGTCGTACTGGCGCCGGCGCTCGCCGGGTCATGCCCGACGTCGGCGCTGCTGTCTCCCTATCCGCACGCCGCCTTTGCCCGGATCGCGGCCTGGCTGCATCCCGCGCCCGCGCAGCTGCCAGGGATCCATGCGTCGGCCGTCGTTGCTCCCGACGCCCTCGTCGATCCGTCCGCCTCGATCGGCCCGCTGGCGGTGATCGGCGCCCGCAGCCGGATCGGGGCGCGCGCGGTGGTCGGCCCGGGCTCCGTGGTGGGTGACGACGTCGAACTCGACGCGGACGTGCAACTGGTCGCCCGGGTGACCGTCCACCACGGCGTGTCGATTGGCGCCCGGTCCATCCTGCACCCCGGCAGCGTCGTCGGTGCCGACGGGTTCGGCTACGGCCCTGAACAGCGCCATTGGATCAAGGTGCCCCAGATCGGCACCGTCCGCGTGGGTGTCGACGTGGAGATCGGCGCCAACACGACCATCGACCGCGGCGCCATCGAGGACACGGTGATCGGCGACGGCGTCAAGATCGACAATCAGGTGCAGATCGGCCACAACTGCAGGATCGGTGCGCACACCGCGATCGCCGGCTGCGTCGGTATCGCCGGCAGCGCCGTCATCGGCGCGCATTGCCAGATTGCGGGTGGCGTGGGCATCGCGGGCCACCTCTCGATATGCGACGACGTGGTCCTGACGGCGGCGTCGCTGGTCTTCAATGACATCTCCGAGCCGGGCATTTATTCCAGCGGGATCCCCGTCGAGAAGACCGCCGATTGGCGCAAGGTCGTGGCCCGCCTCAAACGGATCGACGGCCTCGCGAGGCGCGTGAACGCGCTCGAGCGTTCGCGTGGGGTTCCGCAAGACACCGAGGAAGACGACGCGTGAGCGAAACCGTATCGATGGACATCAATGCGGTCATGCGCCAGCTGCCGCACCGCTACCCGTTCCTGCTGGTGGACCGCGTGCTCGAGTGCCGTCCCGGCCAGAGCATCCGCGCGCTCAAGAACGTGACCTTCAACGAGCCGTTCTTTCCCGGGCACTTCCCGCACCGGCCGGTAATGCCTGGAGTCATGATCATCGAGGCGCTGGCGCAGGCAGCCGGCATCCTCGCGTTCGTCACCGCCGGCGTCGTGCCCGACGACGAGACCCGTTTCTATTTCGTCGGGATCGACAAGGCGCGCTTCCGCAAGCCGGTGGAGCCAGGCGACCAGCTGATCCTCACGGCCACGCTCGAACGGACGATGCGCGGCATCTGGAAGTTCTCCGCCATCGCCCTCGTCGGGGAGACCGAGGTGGCGGCGGCGGATCTGATGGTCGCTCCAGAGACGGGCAAGGGCTGAGGCGGCAACATGGCAATCGACAGCCGAGCAGTGATCCACGACGGGGCGCGGCTGGCGCCGGACGTCGAGGTGGGCGCCTTCGCGATCATCGGACCGCACGTCGAGATCGGTCCCGGCACGGTGATCGGCCCGCACGCGGTCGTCACGGGCTGGACCCGGATCGGCGCGGGGAACCGCATCTTCCAGTTCGCATCGATCGGCGATGCCCCCCAGGACAAGAAGTACAAGGGGGAGCCGACGCGGCTCGAGGTGGGTGACGGCAACACCTTCCGGGAGTCCGTGACCGTCAACCGCGGCACGACCCACGACAAGGGCGTGACGCGGATCGGCAGCGACAACCTTTTCATGGCCTACAGCCACGTGGCGCACGATTGCGTGATCGGTGATCACTGCGTGCTGGCGAACCTGGCAACGCTGGGAGGTCACGTCGAACTGGGCGACCACGTGATCATGGGCGGATTCTCGGGTGTCCACCAGTTCTGCAAGGTCGGCGCACACGCCTTCATCGCCAACAACGCGGCGGTGACCCGGGACGTGCCGCCGTACGTCATGGCCGTGGGGCAGCCGGCCACGCCGCACTCGATCAACTCCACCGGCCTGTCCCGCCGCGGTTTCGGCCCGGAGCAGGTCCGCAACATCAAGAACGCGTTCCGCACGCTCTATCGCGCCGGATTGCCGCTCGAGGAGGCCACCACCCGCCTGCGCGAGGCCGCCGCGACCCAGCCGGAGATTGCGCCGCTCGTCGAGTTCATCGGCCGCTCGACCCGAAGTCTCGTTCGCTAGGGCGGCCCGCGCATGGATCGCGCGTCGCCTGTCGTCGCAGTCGTGGCCGGCGAGGCCTCCGGCGACAACCTCGGCGCCGCACTGATCGAGGCCGTGCGCGAGCGGTCGCCCGGGACGCGCTTCGTGGGCGTTGCGGGTCCGCGGATGCGCGCCGCGGGTTGCGAAGCCATCGCCGACAGTGAGGAGCTCGCGGTCATGGGTCTCACCGAGATCCTGGCGCACCTGCCGCGGCTGCTGCGTCTGCGGTCCAGGGTCGAGCGCGACATCCTGGCCGCGCGTCCCGACGTGTTCGTCGGCATCGATTCGCCCGAATTCAACCTCGGCCTGGCGTCCCGCCTGAAGGCGGCGGGGATGCGCACGGTCCAGTACGTGAGCCCACAGGTCTGGGCCTGGCGTCAGGGCAGGGTGCGGTCCATCGGGCGTTCCTGCGACCTGGTGCTGTGCCTGCTGCCGTTCGAGCCGCCGTTCTATGCCTCGCACGGCGTCGAGGCGCGATTCGTCGGCCACCCCCTTGCGGACCAGTTTCCGCTCGAGGTCGATCGCATGGCAGCACGCAGGAGCCTCGGCCTTCCGGCTGACGCCCGCGTGGTCGCGCTGCTGCCCGGCAGTCGTCTCGGCGAGGTTGGCCGTCTTGCCCGCGATTTCGTAGGTACCGCGGTCTGGCTCACCCAACGCGATCCAGGACTGCGTTTCGTCGCGCCGATGGCGACGCCGCGCACGCGACGGATCTTCGAGGCTGCATGGGAACGGGGTGCGCCGGGCATCGACGTAACCTGCACCGATGGGGGCGCGCGTGTCGCGCTCGCGGCCGCCGACGTCGTGCTGGTGGCGTCGGGCACCGCGACCCTCGA
Organism: Steroidobacteraceae bacterium; assembly: GCA_044238215.1. Lineage (GTDB taxonomy): Bacteria > Pseudomonadota > Gammaproteobacteria > Steroidobacterales > Steroidobacteraceae > UBA964. The sequence continues at coordinate 388 of JBIIDW010000310.1, read as the reverse complement.
GACGCTGCTGAGCCAGCGACCGATGGTGGTGGCCTACAGGCTGGGCGCAGCGACCGCATTCCTGCTGCGCCGGCTTGGTCTCGTCAAGGTGGCACACTTCGCCCAGCCGAACCTGCTGCTCGGACGTCGTGCGGTGCCGGAGTTCTTTCAGGAGCAGGTGACGCCCCGAGCGCTGGGCACGGCGGTGCAGGCCTGGCTGGACGACCCATCGGCCGTGGAGTCGCTGGTCGCTGACTTTCGCACGGTGCACGCCACGCTGCGCGTCGGCGGGGCCGCCCTTGCTGCGGAGGCGGTTCTGGCGGTTGCCCGGAGATGATGACTGCCGGCGTCGACGAGGCGGGCCGCGGGCCGCTTGCCGGCCCGGTGGTGGCTGCGGCGGTGATCTTCG
>JBIIDW010000311.1:0-3787 GCA_044238215.1 Steroidobacteraceae bacterium | reverse complement strand
CGCCGGCAACGACGCCATCGTGCGCGGCTGGCTCGAGGCCGGCGCGGCCGCCGCGCAGGCGGGCCGCGGCTCGGGCGCGGCGGCCGTGTCCGCCTGGCGTGGGCGGTATCCCGGCCACCCGGCCACCGAGGCGCTGCGCGCCGCCCAGCAGCCGCAGCGCCCGCCCGCCACGCCGGCGGCGGCACCGCGGCCCATGGCGCCGGGAGAACACGTCGCGCTGCTGCTTCCCGTCACCGGCCGCAACGCCGCTGCCGGCCAGCAGGTGCGCGATGGCATCCTCGCGGCGTTCTATGCGGAGCCCGCGGCGGCACGCCCGCGGCTGCGGATCTACGACACCGGCAGCCGCAGCGTGGCCGAGGCGCTCGACGAGGCGGTCGGTGCAGGCGCCGGCTTCGTCATCGGGCCGCTGGCGCGGGACGAGGTCGTGGCCGCGGCGGCATGGTCCGGGCGGCGCCCGCCGCTGCTCGCGCTGAACTTCCTGCAGCCCGACTCGCCCACCCAGGCTGGCGATCGCTTCTACCAGTTCGCCCTCTCGCCCGAGGACGAGGCACGCCTGGCGGCACGGCGGGCCGTTGCCGACGGCCGGCGCCGCGCCGTCGCGCTGGTTCCCGGCGGGGACTGGGGCAGCCGCGTGCTGGGCGCGTTCCGCACCGAGCTCGAGGCCGCAGGCGGCCAGCTGGTCGGCAGCACGACCTACGAGGCCGGCAGCAGCGACCTCTCCGGGCCACTGCAGTCGGCGCTGCGACTGGCCGACAGTCGCGCCCGCCACAAGCGCCTGGAATCGGCGCTGGGCACGTCGCTGTCATTCCAGCCGCGCCGGCGCGGCGACGTGGACTTCCTGTTCACGCCGGCACCGGCCGCCACGGCGCGTCGCCTGCGCCCGCAGCTGCGATTCCACTACGCCGGCGACATCCCGGCCTACGCGACCTCGGATTCGTTCGAGCCGGCCGGCGGGAACGGCGACCTCGACGGCCTGACCTTCCCCGACATGCCCTGGGTGCTGCGCCCGACCGAGGGAGCCAGCGCCACGCTGCGCACCCAGGCGACGCAGGCCTGGGGCGAGGCCAACGCGCGCAGCCGGGGCCGGCTGTTCGCCTTCGGACACGACGCCTGGCTGCTGCAGCGGTCGCTGCGCGCGGGCACGGCCGGGACCGTCGACGGCGCCTCCGGCAGGCTGTCGGTCGACCCGGCGGGCTATGTGCGCCGCGAACTCGACTGGGCGGTAGTGCGCGCCGGCACCGCGCGCCTGCTCGAGTAGCCGGCGTGCCGCCCGCGTCCGGAGGCGCCGCGCAGGCGGTCGCGCGGGCCGCCGCATGGCGCGCGACGGCAGGGCGGATCGCCGAGGACATGGCGGTCGCCGAGCTCCAGCGGCGGGGAGCGGCGCTGGTGCTGCGCAACTTCCGGCGACGCACCGGCGAGCTCGACATCGTCGCCGTCGAACGCGGGACCCTGGTCGTCATCGAAGTGCGGCTGCGCTCGCGCATGGACTTTGGCGGGGCCGCGGCAAGCATCGACCACCGCAAGCAGTCGAGGATCGTCCGCACGACGCAGCAGCTGCTGCAGCGGCATCCGGAACTCGCGCGCCTGCCGGTCCGGTTCGACGTGGCGCTGGTCGCCCCCGCCACCGATCCCGGCGCGCCGTGGACGCTGCAGTGGATCAGGCAGGCCTTCGACGCGCCGGGCGGCTGACCGGCGGGCGGGAGACGCTACTTGACGACCTTGAGGCTGGCGCGCCGCGGGGTCCGGCCGCCGCCATCGGCGGATCCGCGCGGGGAAGACCCGCGATCCGGGGCGCCGTCCGGCGCGGGACCGTCGGGGCCAGGGCCGCCGCCCGGCTCGGGTTCCGCGAACACCATGCCCTCGCCGGTCTCGCGCGCGTAGATGCCCATCACCGCGCCCATCGGCACGCGCACGTGGTGCACGACGCCGCCGAAGCGCGCCGCGAAGTCGAGCCACTCCCCGCCCAGTTCGAGCCGGTCCGTGGCGCCATGGCCGATGTTCAGCACGATGCGATCGTCGCGCACGTAGGCGCGTGGCAGGCTGGCACCGGGCACCGAGGCGTCGACGATCACGTGGGGCGTGTGGCCACAGTCGGTGATCCACTGGTGCATGGCGCGCACGAGGTATGGGCGCCGCGAAGGCAGCGGGGTTGCGCTCACGCGAACGGCTGCCCGATCTCGCCAGTGGACAGGCTGTTCACGAATGCCGGCCGCGCGAGCACCTGGCTCGCGTAGCGAATCACGGCCTGCGCCTGTCCCGGGAGTTCGATGTCGTAGCGCGGCAGGCGCCACAGCACGGCCGCGACCGTCGCGTCCGCGAGCGTGAAGTCGTCGCTGAGGAAGAACCGCCGCAGGCCGAACAGGCCCGCGGCCTGCACGATGGAGTCACGCAGCGCCCGGCGCAGCGTGGCCCGGCGTCCGCGGTCCGCCTCGTGCTCCAGCGCGTCGGCGACGGGGTACCAGTCCTTCTCGACGCGGTGCATGGCGAGCCGGATCTGCGCCCGCGACACGGGGTCGACCGGCAGCAGCGCGGGGTGCGGGTAGCGCTCGTCGACGTAGTCCATGATCACGCGGGAGTCGTAGAGCACCAGGTCGCGGTCCACGAGCGTGGGCAGGCTCTGGTAGGGGTTGAGGTCGATCAGGTCCTCGGGCGGCCGGGCGGGGTCGACGAGCACGACCTCGACCGGGATGTCCTTCTCGGCGACGACGATACGGGTCCGATGGCTCCAGAGGTCATCGGCGCAGTAGAGCGTCGTCACCGACCGCCGCATGGCACAACGATCACTTGACGTCGCGCCAGTATTCCCTCTTGAGCAGGTACGCCAGCGCGGTGAACAGCAGCAGGAACAGGATGACCCAGATGCCGAGGCCGATGCGCTTGGCCTTGACCGGCTCGCCCACGTACTCCAGGAAGTTGACCGTGTCGCGTACGAACGTGTCGTAGTCCTCCGGGCTGAGCTGCCCGGGCACTCCGGGCTCGAAACGTTCGAACTGCCGTTCGGTCACCGTCTCGCCGCCCTCGCCCTTGGTCTCGACGCTGCGGAACACCACTTCCGGCACGCCCTGCAGGTTCGACAGCACGTGCGGCATGGCCGTTCCCGGCAGCGCCAGGTTGTTCACGCCGGAGGGCGTGGCAGGGTCGGCGTAGAACGTCTTCAGGAACTGGTAGACGTAGTCGGTACCCTTGGAGCGGGTTATCAGCGACAGGTCCGGCGGAGCCTTGCCGAACCACGCACTGCCGTCCTCGTAGGCCAGCGAGGTGACGATGTAGTCGGTCTTCTTCGAACCGGCAGGCACGATGTACTGCTCGAGCTCGGCCTCGGGGATGTTCAGGTCCTCGCCGAGGCGGCTGTAGCGCTGGTACTTCAGCGAGTGACAGCCGGCGCAGTAACCCATGAAGTTGCGGGCGCCCCGCTGCAGCGACGCGGTGTTGCCGATCTCGTTACCCGCCTGCCACTGCTGCCACTCGCCCGGCACCGGAGCGGCGGACGCCAGCGAGGCCAGCGGAAGGACGAGGGCCAGTACGGCGAGCTTACGCATGGTAGGTCACCCTCTCCGGGGCAGGCTTGCACTTCTCGACGCTCGTGTACCAGGGCATGAGCAGGAAGAACGCGAAGTAAAGGACGGTGAAGATGCGGGTGAAGAGCACGTAGATCGGGCTCGCCGCCTGCAGGCCGAGATAGCTCAGGCCGATGAAGGACACCACGAACAGGGCCAGGAAGACCCTCGACAGGATGCCCTTGTAGCGGATCGACTTGACGGGCGACCGGTCGAGCCACGGCAGGAAG
>JBIIDW010000309.1:0-3789 GCA_044238215.1 Steroidobacteraceae bacterium | reverse complement strand
TGGGACACGATGACCTCGGGAGCCGGGCTGCTGGCCGCCGCCTACGTGCTGGCGGTGCTGCTGCTCTACACGACCGGCTATTCGCTGTTCAACGTGCCCTACATGGCGATGCCTGCGGAGATGACGACCGGCTATCACGAGCGGTCCTCGATCCACGGCTGGCGGGTGATGTTCGCTTCGGTGGGCGGGTTCCTCGCACAGTCGATGGCAGGCGTGGTGCTGCAGGCCATGGGCAAGGGCTGGGACGCGCACGCCACGGTCGGCGCGCTCGGCGGCGCGCTGATCCTGTGCACCATGCTGACGGCCTGGTGGGGCACGCGCCACGCGCCCTTCCACCCCGTCAGCGCAGTCCGGGTGCCGCTGCGCGAGCAGCTGCTGAGCTTCGCACGCAACCGGCCGTTCCAGCAGATCCTCGGCGTGAAGCTGGTGCAGCTGATCGGCATCAGCGCGAGCTCGGGCGGTCTGATGTTCTTCCTCGTCAGCGTGATCGACGTGTCGCTGGCCAAGCTGCCGCTGATCGGCGGGCCGATGGTGCTGGCCGTGCTCACCTGCACGCCGCTGCTGGTGAAGCTGTCGCGGCGCATCGGCAAGCGCACGACCTACGCCCTGTCGTCGCTGCTGACGGGCCTGCAGGCCCTGTCGTGGATCTACGCCCAGCCCGGCGAGCCCGACATCCTGCTGGCGCTGCGCGGCTTCTTCAGCGGCATCGCCTTCGCCGGCAACGTGATGCTGGCGATGTCGATGCTGACCGACGCGATGGAACTCGACTGGCACCGCACCGGGCTGCGCCGCGAGGGCATGTATTCGGCGCTCTACAGCTTCGTCGAGAAGCTCGCCGCGGCCATCGGGCCGCTGATCCTCGGCGTGGCACTCGCGGCGGCGGGGTTCGACCCGAAGGCCCCCCCGGCCCAGGTCACCGAGGACGTACGCCAGGCCGTGCTGCTGTCGATCGCCTACATCCCCGCCGCCATGGCGGTGCTGGCGGTGCTGATCCTGGCGTTCTACCGGCTGGACGAGAGCGCGCTGCGCGCCCTGCGCGAGGGCAAGGCCCTCAGCCCAGGCTCACCGACACCGGCGGCTCGGCCGAGCGGCTGAGCAGGTAAAGGCCACCGAAGCTGCCGACGTTGATGCGCAGTTCGTCGTCCAGGTAGACGACGTCGGAGTGCAGGCGCGGCGGCTTGAGCTCGGCGGTCAGCGGTTCGCCACCGACGAAGCCGAGCGCCTCGCGCAGCCGCGTTTCGTCGGTGCCCGCCGCGGGCGAGATCTCGACGCGCACGAAGTCGACCACGAACCGCTGGCGGTTGCCCTCCGGATCCTCGCGGTAGATGCCGCGGACGACGATCCGGCCCGGCGTGGTGCCGTCGGCGGCGACGAAGTCGATGACGTTGTTGTACTCGTGGCCCTGGCGCGAGATCTCCTGGCAGATGCGCAGCACGCGGATCGGCACGGCCGGGAAGCGGTTGAAGCTCTGCACCTTGAGGTCGGAGTCGTGAACCTTCGGCTTGCCTGCGGAGTGCTTCGCGCCGAAGTGCGCGAACAGCGTGTCCCAGCGCCCCTCCACGCGCTCCTGCGCGTCCATCGGCGCGGCGACCGGGGACTCCCGGCGGATGGCCTCGACCAGCCTGCCGAGTTCCTCGAAGGCGTCGTCGGACCAGGACCCCGTGGCGTCCTGCGAGGCGACCAGGGAAAGCAGGCGCTGCTTGAGCGTGGCGGCTGACGTCATTGAGTACCTCCATGTACCGGACGCGGGACCGGCCCCCGCCCGGGCGCCGGTCTCAGACCGTGCCTAGATACCACGCACGGTCGAGTTCCGTCACTTCCGCCGCCCAGCGGGCGCACTCCTGGCGCTTGATGGCGAGGAAGATCCGCAGGAAGTCGGGCCCGAGCGCGTCGGCCAGGAAGGCGGAGCCCGCCGCCCGCTCGATGGCCTCGGGCCAGGAGCGCGGCAGCGCGGCGGGCGGGGACGCCGCCCCGCCGTCAGGTGCGCCGGTGTCGCGGTAACCGTTGCCGACGACCGCCGGACCGGGATCGAGCCGCTGGCGGATCCCATGCTCGACGCCGGCGAGCACCGCGGCCGCCGCCACGTAGGGGTTGGCGTCGGCGCCGCAGATCCGGTGCTCGACGTGGCGCGAGGACGGTGGGCCGGCCGGCACGCGCAGCGACACCGAGCGGTTGTTGACGCCCCAGTTGGGCGCCACCGGTGCATAGCTCTCGCTGCGGAACCGCCGGTAGGAATTGCCGTTGGGGGCGAACGCGAGCAGGCTCTCGCCCATCGTGGCACGCAGACCGCCGATCGCGTGGCGGCACAGCGCACTGCCCTCGGGGGCCGCGTCGGCGAACAGGTTGAGACCCCTCTCGCCGGCGAGACTGACGTGCAGGTGCAGCCCGCTGCCCGCGAGCTCGCTGAACGGCTTGGCCATGAAGGTGGCCACGAGACCGTGCCGCGCCGCCACACCGCGCAGCAGGCGCTTGAACACGATCGCCTCGTCGACGGCGCGCAGCGCGTCGTCGCGGTGGGCCAGCGTGATCTCGAACTGGCCGGGCGCGTACTCCGACATCAGCGTCTCGGCGGGCAGCCCGAGCGCGTCGGCGCCGGCGTAGACCGCGTCGAACACGGGCGCGAGCTCGTCGAGCCGCGCGAGGCTGTAGGCCTGGATGCCCGCAGTGCGCTCGCCGCCGGCGGGCCGCGGCGCGGCGCCGCCCTCGCCCGGTCGCAGCAGGTAGAACTCGAGTTCGCAGGCGAGCACCGGGCGCAGGCCCATCGCGTCGAGCCGGCCGATCGCCCGCGCCAGCGCGTGGCGCGGGTCGGCGGGGGCAGGACGGCCGTCGGGCAGGTACATCGACAGCATCAGCTGGCCGGTCGGCCGATCCAGCCACGGCGCGCGGCGCAGCGTGCCGGGCACCGGGCGGCAGACCAGATCGGCGTCGCCGGCGTCCCAGACGAGGCCGGTCGCGTCGACGTCGGCGCCGGTGACGTCGAGCCCGAGTATCGATCCGGCGACCGGCCGGCCATGCGCATACAGCCGCTCCAGCTCGTGGCGGCGCACGCTCTTGCCGCGCGCGACGCCCGAGGGATCGGTGATCCACAGCTGCACGGCATCGACGTCCGGATTCGCCGCGAGGAAGTCGCGCAGTTCGTCGCTCACGATGACACCTCGCGCCAGCCGAGCTCGTCGAGGCAGCCGCCGATGCCCGCGACGAGGGCGTCGACCTGCGCCGGCTCGAGCTGCGGGCCGGTCAGCATCATGTTGTGGAACGGGGTGACGAGGAGGCCGCGATTCAGCAGCCAGAGGTGGATCGCGCGCTCCAGCGCCGGCTGCATCGCCCGCTCGGACTCGCTGCCGTTGCGCGGCGCCGGACCGAAGCCGAACTCGGTGCGCGCGCCGACGCGCGATACGTGCCAGTCGAGGCCGCGGCGGACGAAGCTCGCGCGCAGCCCGGCCTCGAGCCGCGACGCGGACTGCGCCATGGCGGCATAGGTGGCCTCGACGTGCAGCGTGTCGAGCGCCGCCAGCAACGCGTCGATCGCCAGCGCGTTGGCGGCCAGCGTCGTGCCCATGCCGGAGTGCCCGGCCTCGCGCGCCGCCAGCACGGCGCGCATGCCCTCCTCGACCTGCGCCGTGAAGCCCAGCACCGCGCACGGCAGGCCACCGGCGACCGCCTTGCCGCAGACCCACAGGTCGGGCTCGAGGCCGTGCACGCGCGCGTAGCCACCGAGGCCGGAGGACAGCGTGTGGGTCTCGTCGACGACCAGCAGCGCGCCGTGGCGCCGCGTGAGCTCGCGCAGGG
>JBIIDW010000307.1:0-3792 GCA_044238215.1 Steroidobacteraceae bacterium | reverse complement strand
GGCCAGCGCCGCGCCGAACTCGTCGACGCCGATCCGCCGGTCGCCGCAGCGCACGCCGTCGCGGGGCAGGTACACGTTCTGCGGCGACGTGCACATCTGCGCCGAGAACAGCGACAGCGTGGTTGCGAGGCTCTTCACGACGGGCTCGAGCGCCTCCACCGATTCCACCACCACCGTGTTGACGCCGGAGGTTTCCGAGTAGCAGAGCGCTGGCGCCGAATTGGCCTCGACCCAGGAACCGAAGCGGGCGCTGCCCGTGAAATCGATGATCGCCGCGTGCGGGTGCTTGACGAGCCGCTTGCCGAGCGGCTCCTGGGCCGTGTCGAGGCAGAGCGTGACGAGGTCGGGGGAAAAGCCGGCCTCGGCGATCACCTCGCGGCAGGTGCGCACCGCGAGCGCCATCGGCAGGACCGCGGCCGGGTGCGGCTTGACGATCACCGGGTTGCCGGTCGCGAGGCTCGCGAGCATCGCCGGGTAGGCGTTCCAGGTCGGGAAAGTTGCGCAGGCAAAGCAGACGGCGACGCCGCGCGGCACCAGCCGGTAGCGCTTGCGCAGCCGGATGGGCGTGGCGCCGAAGCGGCGCTCCCAGACGGACTCCTCCGGCACGTCGGACATCGCCGCCCAGGCATAGGCCAGCGCCTCGACGCCGCGATCGAGCGCGTTGGTGCCGCTGCCCGCGTAGCTCATCGGTCCGCTCTGCCCGGCCGTGTGCATGACAGCCTGCGCGGTCTCGAACACGCCGCGATACAGCCGGTCGACGATCTCCATGCACACGCCGACACGCGCCGCCGGGCCGGCCGCGGCCCAGGCGGGCATGGCCGCGCGCGCCGCGGCGAACAGCACGTCCGGATCGGCCTGCGGATAGTCGATGCCCAGCGGCTGGCAGGTGTAGGGCGAGACCTCGCCGGCGAGCCGGCCGATCGTGCCGGGCTGCTCGAGGTCGAACGCCCTGCCGAGCTGCGCACGAAAGGCCGCCGCGCCGGACTCCGCCGCGGCCACGCCGCCGGGGTGACGGTCAGGCGTTTCCGGGAACAAGGTGAAGTAGCCGCGCGCGAGGCAGGCGGCGCGCGCGCGTTCGAGCGCGTCGCGGTGACGCTCGAACAGTGCGGCGGCGACGGTCACGTGCCGGCTCCGCGGCCCCAACCGGCGTCCACGAACGCCGGCGCGCGCAGCGCGGCCTCGTACTGCGCGACGTAGCGGTCGACGATGGCGGCGGCGGGCTCGACGGCGTGGATCGCGTCGATGCCCTGCCCGGCCGACCAGACGTCCTTCCAGGCCTTGAGCACGCCCTGCGGGCCCGACAGGGTCATGCGCTCCTTGTCGACCAGCGCGTCGGGATCGAGGCCGGCCGCGACGATGCTCTCGCGCAGGTAGCTGGCGCTGGCCCCGGTGAAGGCCCGGGTCAGCACGAGGTCCTCGAGCGAGCCGCGCACCACCATGTCGCGGTACGCAGGCTGCGCCAGGCTCTCCTGCGCCACGATGAACGGCGTGCCCGCATAGGCGAGGTCCGCTCCGAGCAGTTCGGCCGCCCGCACCGCCGCGCCGCTGCCGATGCTGCCGGCCAGCACCACGATGCCGTCGAAGAATTCGCGCACGGCCGCGACGAACGAGAACGGCGACAGCGCGCCCGTGTGGCCGCCGGCCCCGGCGCAGACGAGCACCAGGCCGTCGACGCCGGTGGCCGCGGCCTTGCGTGCGAACGCGAGCGTGCTGACGTCGGCGAACACCTTGCCGCCGTAGCGGTGCACCCGCTCGACGGCGGGCGCGGGGCTGCCGAGCGCCGTGATCACCAGCGGCGGTCGGTGGCGATCGATCAGTTCGAGTTCGCCACCGAGGCGGTCGTAGGAACTGTGGGTGACGAGGTTCAGGGCCCAGGGGCCGGCGCCGCCCGGCCGCGCCGCCGCCGCCGCGTGCTCCGCCACGATGCGCGCGAGCCACTCGTCGAGCGTCGCCAGCGTGCGGGCGTTCGGTGCCGGGAACGCGCCGACGATGCCGGCCCGGCAGGCGGCCAGCACCAGGTCAGGCCCCGACACCAGGAACATCGGCGCCGCGATCAGCGGCAGGCGCAGGCCCGCGCGCAGCGCGCCGAGCCGGTCGGGTCGAGGATCCGCGGGGCTGGATTGCGGCATGTGCTGAACTCCCGGTAACTGCCGCCATGTTACCGTCTGGCCTGCTGGAGCCCCACATGCGCAGATCGCGGAGCCTCAGACCGGCAGGGACGCGCTACGCACCACCTCGCGCAGCACGAAGCTCGATTCGACCCGCGCCACGCCGGGCAGCTTGGTGAGCACCTGCCCGTGGATGCGCTCGATGTCGGCGGCGCTGCGCGCCACGACGCGCAGCACGTAGTCCGCACCGCCGGTCGTCAGGTAGCACTCGACCACTTCGGGCACGGCCTTGACGGCCGCCTCGAAGGCCCGCAGTTCGCGGTCGATCTGGCTCTTCAGCGTGATCCGCACCAGCAGGCTCATGTCCATGCCGAGCTTGCCGAGATTGAGGATCGCGGCGTAGCGCTCGATGTAGCCGCCGGCCTCGAGTGCGCGCACGCGCCGCAGGCAGGCGGATTCCGAAAGCCCGACCTCGCGCGCGAGGTCGGAGTTGGGGATGCGCCCGTTGCGCTGCAGCTCGCCGAGTATTCGCCGGTCGATCCGGTCGATCTGCACTTTATTTCTCCAATTAGAGGTTCAACGCAATTTTCTGCGAAGAACATGCCCCGGACCAGCCCATATTGCAATCCGGCGCCGGGCTTCGCAACGCAGACTGAATCCATCCTCGACGCCCCAAGGAGCAGGCCATGCGCATCGGAGTACCCCGGGAAATCAAGGTTCACGAATACCGCGTCGGCCTCGTCCCGGCGTCGGTGCGCGAACTGACCGCCCACGGCCACGAGGTGCGGGTCGAGAGCGGCGCCGGACTCGGCATCGGTTGCCCCGACGGTGACTACGTCGCGGCGGGGGCGCGGATCGCCGCCGACGCCGCGGAGGTGTTCGGCTGGGCCGAGCTCGTGGTGAAGGTCAAGGAACCGCAGCTCGCCGAGTGCGCGCTGCTGCGCCCCGGGCAACTGCTGTTCACCTACCTGCACCTCGCGGCCGACCGCCCGCAGGCCGAGGCGCTCACGCGCTCGGGCGCCGAGGCGATCGCGTACGAGACCGTCACCGCAGCCGACGGCTCGCTGCCGCTGCTGACGCCGATGAGCGAGGTCGCCGGCCGCATGTCCGTGCACGTGGGCGCCGGCCTGCTGCAGAAGGCCGCCGGCGGCCGCGGCGTGCTGCTCGGCGGCGTGCCGGGCGTGCCGCCTGCGAAGGTCGTGATCCTGGGCTGCGGGGTCGCGGGCACTCACGCCGCGGAGATGGCCGTCGGCATGCGCGCCAGCGTCACCGCGATCGACCGCTCGCTGAAGCGCCTGCGCGAACTCGACGTGCAGTTCCGCGGCGACGTGCACACGCTCTACTCCACGGCCGACGCGATCGAGCGCGAGATCGCCGACGCCGACCTCGTGGTCGGTGCCGTGCTGGTCCCGGGCGCCTCGGCGCCGAAGCTCGTCACCGAGGACATGGTGCGCGCGCTGCGTCCCGGCACGGTGCTGGTCGACATCGCCATCGACCAGGGCGGCTGCTTCGAGACCAGCCGGCCGACCACGCACGCCGAGCCCACCTTCGTGAGGCACGGCGTGGTGCACTACTGCGTGACGAACATGCCCGGCGCCGTGGCCCGCACCTCCGCCTTCGCGCTAAACCACGCCACCCTGCCCTATGTCCAGTCGATCGCCTCGCTGGGCTGGGCGGCCGCCGC
>JBIIDW010000308.1:0-3792 GCA_044238215.1 Steroidobacteraceae bacterium | reverse complement strand
CGGCGAGGTCATCCAGAAGGCTGATCCGCACATCGGTCTGCTGCACCGCGCCACCGAGAAGCTCGCGGAGTCGAAGCCGTTCAACCAGTCGATCGGCTACATGGACCGGCTCGACTACTGCTCGATGATGTGCAACGAGCACGCGTACGTGATGGCCATCGAACGGCTCATCGGCGTCGAGGTTCCCGAGCGCGCGCAGTACATCCGCGTGATGTTCGACGAGATCACGCGCATCCTGAATCACCTGATGTGGCTGGGCGCGCACGGCCTGGACATCGGTGCGATGACCGTGTTCCTGCTCGCGTTCAAGGAGCGCGAGACGCTGATGGACTGCTACGAGGCGGTGTCCGGCACGCGCATGCACGCGACGTACTACCGGCCCGGCGGCGTCCATCGTGACCTGCCCCGCGAGATGCCGAAGTACCAGGTGTCGCGCTGGCGCAGCCAGAAGGACGTCGACCGCCTGAACGAGGCGCGTGCGGCTGGCCTGCTCGAGTTCATCCGCGATTTCACGAAGCGCTTCCCCGCCTGCGTCGACGAGTACGAGACGCTGCTGACCGACAACCGCATCTGGAAGCAGCGCACCGTCAACATCGGGGTCGTCAGTCCGGAGCGTGCGCTGCAGCTCGGCTTCTCCGGACCGATGCTGCGCGGTTCGGGCATCGCCTGGGACCTGCGCAAGACCCAGCCCTACGAGGTCTACGACCGCCTCGACTTCGACGTGCCGGTGGGCGTGAACGGCGACTGCTATGACCGCTACCTCGTGCGCATGGAAGAGCTGCGCCAGTCGAACCGCATCGTCGCGCAGTGCGTCGACTGGCTGCAGGCCAATCCGGGCCCCGTCATGGTCGAGGACTACAAGGTCCGTCCGCCGCGGCGCGAGGACATGAAGGGCGACATGGAGTCGCTGATCCACCACTTCAAGCTGATGACCGAGGGCTACTGCGTGCCGGAGGGCGAGACCTATGCCGCGGTCGAGGCGCCGAAGGGCGAGTTCGGCATCTACCTCGTGTCCGACGGCGCCAACAAGCCCTACCGGCTGAAGTGCCGGGCGCCCGGCTTCGCGCACCTCAGCGCCCTGGAGGAAATGGTCCGCGGCCACATGCTGGCGGACGTGGTTGCCGTGATCGGCACGCAGGACATCGTGTTCGGGGAGGTCGACCGGTGAGCGAGATCGCGCCCGTCGTCACCAGCGACGGCAAGACCTTCACCCCGGGCGACGGGCCGGCCGCGGCGCTGCTGAACGCGCACACGCGCCACGAGATCGACGGCTGGATCGCCCGGTTTCCGGCCGGCCGGCAGCGCTCGGCAACCCTGTCCGCGCTGCGTTTCGCGCAGGAGCAGAACGACGGCTTTCTGAGCCCGGAGCTGATGGACGCGGTCGCGGAGTACCTGCGCCTGCCGGCGATCCAGGTGTACGAGGTCGCGAGTTTCTACTCGATGTTCGAGACCCACCCCTGCGGCCGCCACCACGTCAGCGTCTGTACCAACATCAGCTGCTGGCTGAACGGCGCCGAGGACATCCTCGCGCACTGCGAGCGCAAGCTCGGCATCAAGGTGGGCGAGAGCACTCCGGACCGCCGGATCTTCCTCAAGCGCGAGGAGGAGTGCCTCGCAGCCTGCACCGGCGCGCCGATGATGATGGTCGATCACCATTTCCACGAGTACCTGACGCCCGAGAAGGTGGACAGGATCCTCGACGAACTCGAGTGAGCTCCCTTCGATGACACCTGCAATCGACGCCTGGCGTGACCGCATGAACCTGGTCGTGTTCGAGCCGCTCGCGCTCGAGCGACCGTGGACCCTCGAGACCTACCAGAAGATCGGCGGGTATTCCTCTTGGCGCGAGATCCTCGCTGGCAGGATGAGCCGCGAGCAGGTCATCGACGCGGTCAAGGCGAGCGGCCTGCGCGGCCGCGGTGGCGCCGGGTTCCCCACCGGTACGAAGTGGAGCTTCATGCCGCGCAACGCGCCCGGCCAGAAGTACGCGGTCTGCAATTCCGACGAGAGCGAGCCCGGCACCTGCCACGACCGCGACATCCTGCGCTTCAACCCGCATTCGCTGGTGGAGGGCATGGCGATCGGCGCCTACGCGATGGGCGCCACCGTCGGCTACAACTACATCCGCGGCGAGTTCCTCGGCGAACCCGTGCCGCGCTTCGAGGCGGCCGTGAAGGAGGCCTACGACGCAGGCCTGCTCGGCAAGAACATCATGGGTTCCGGCATCGACTTCGACCTCTACACCTTCGTCGGTGCAGGTGCGTACATCTGCGGCGAGGAGACGGCGCTGCTCGAGTCGCTCGAGGGCAAGCAGGGCAAGCCGCGGTTCAAGCCGCCTTTCCCGGCGGCCTTCGGGCTCTACGGGCGGCCGACCACGATCAACAACACGCAGAGCTACGCGTCGGTGCCGACCATCCTGCGCAAGGGTCCGGAGTGGTTCGCGAAGCTCGGCACGACCAACGCCGGCGGGACGGTCGTGTTCTCCGTGTCGGGGCACGTCAACAAGCCTGGCAACTACGAGTTGCCGCTCGGCATCCCGTTCCGGGATCTGCTCGAGATCGCCGGCGGCGTGCGCGGCGGTCGCGCGCTCAAGGCGGTCATCCCGGGCGGCTCCTCCGTCAAGGTCGTCCCCGGCCCCGTCATGCTCGGCGCCAACATGGACTACGACTCCCTGCGCGCCATCGGTTCCTCGGTTGGCTCCGCCGCGGTCATCGTCATGGACGAGACGACCTGCATGGTGCGGACGCTCGAGCGCATCTCGCGTTTCTACAAGTCCGAGTCCTGCGGGCAGTGCACGCCGTGCCGCGAGGGAACGGGCTGGCTCAACCGGGTCCTCAACCGCATCATCGCCGGGCAGGGCAGGATGGACGACATCCAGCTGCTCGTCGACGTCGCAAACCGCATCGAGGGGCACACCATCTGCGCGCTGGGTGATGCCGCCGCGTGGCCCGTGCAGAGCTTCGTCAGGCACTATCGCCACGAGTTCGAGTACATGGTCCAGCACGGCGGCCGAAGCCTCGCGGACGGCACCCGCCAGGCCGCCTGAGCGGTCCCGCCCAGCAGCACACCCGGTACAGACCATGGCAGCGAATCCCCAGGAAGACCTCGTCAACGTCGAAGTGGACGGCGTGCCGGCCAAGGCGCGCAAGGGCGCGATGATCATCCAGGTCACCGACGCCCAGCAGGCCTACGTGCCGCGCTTCTGCTACCACGACAAGCTGCCGGTGGCGGCAAACTGCCGGATGTGCCTGGTCGAGGTCGAGAAGGCGCCGAAGCCGCTTCCCGCCTGCGCGACCCCGGTGGTCGAGGGCATGAAGATCTTCACCAAGTCGCCGAACGCCATCGCGGCCCAGAAGGCCACCATGGAGTTCCTGCTCATCAACCACCCGCTCGACTGCCCGATCTGCGACCAGGGCGGCGAGTGCGAGCTGCAGGACCTGGCGATGGGCTTCGGCCGCGACGTGTCCCGCTTCACGGAGCGCAAGCGCGTCGTCAAGGACAAGAACCTGGGCCCACTGGTGTCCACGGACATGACGCGCTGCATCCACTGCACGCGCTGCGTGCGTTTCGGGCAGGACGTGGCCGGCATCCAGGAGCTCGGCACCACCGGTCGCGGCGAGGCCACCGAGATCGGCACCTACATCGAGCGCAGCGTCGACCACGAGCTGTCGGGCAACATCATCGACCTGTGTCCGGTGGGCGCGCTCAATTCCAAGCCGTTCCGCTACCGAGGACGGTCCTGGGAGATGACCCAGGCGGCCCTGGTCTCGCCGCACGACGGCTTCGGCAGCA
>JBIIDW010000306.1:0-3799 GCA_044238215.1 Steroidobacteraceae bacterium | reverse complement strand
CAGATCGCTGCCGAGGAAGCCGGACTCGAGGAACAGCGAAGGCTGCAGAACCGTTGCGATCCCCACGAACGCGGCACCCGCCGGCGGAAGGAAATGCCTCGCGAGACCTACCGTGCTGATCAGCAGTGCGAACAGCGCCAAGAGCCCGACTGCCTTGTACGCCTCGATATTCTCGCCGAGAAAGATTCCCACGCCCGCAAGCATCAGGGGATATCCCCAGGGGTATGCGTCCGGGCCGATCTGGACATCTCCCCCGTGCATTGCTGCGGCATTGGTCACGACCTCCGCCGACGGGTTGCCAGCCGCCAGCGCGCGGGCCTGAAGCGCATAGCCGGCCCAGTCGTCACCCCAGGGATGACCATCGACCCGACCGGACCACCAAAGCCACGCACAAAGAAGCGCCGTCACGATCAGCACCGCACGGACGACGGGCCCGGCGCTGCCCGCAACGCCATCGATGCCTCCGCAGGATCTCCGGCCTGCGCGCGACGCCACCTCTTCCCGGTACCCTTGGGCCACGTGACTTTCCCTCTTCAGCCTTTGTGGAAAACGAACCGCTTCGAGAGCAGGAAGTTGGCGACCAAACCGGCGATCGATCCGAGCGCGACCCCGAGCCACGGGAACTCCCTGACCAGCGCGCTCGACGCAATTGCCACGGCGTAGACCAGCAGGTTCAGGCTACCGCCGGCGCTGTTCGCCAGCAGGAAACGGCCCCATTGCCTGATGGCGCTTTCCCGGCGCCCGAGACCGCGAAACGTCCTGACCCTGTTCATGTACCAGGTGAACGTGGCGGCAGCGGTCCACGACACGCAACGCCCCGCGTACGGCCCCATGCCGGCCTCCATCGCGACGAACAGCACCCCCGCGTCGACGAGGAAAGCCAGCGCGCCTATCACGGCAAACGACAGGAATTGACCCACCCACATCGCGCCATCACCGGTTAGCGGGTGAAGGTCTCCCGTTGGCCGCTGCAGCGGAGCGTCGCCGCGACAGCCGCACAGGAGCAGGAGCACTCAGGCCCGGCCGGGCTTCAGTCTCCCCCGCCCCGGCCGCAGCGGAGGTCACCGCCACCGAGGCACGCATCATGAGGCCGAGATACGCCCAGACGTACAGCCAGGGGATGAACAGTTCGACGAAGAAGATGCTGACGCACAGCGCCAGGAACCCGATCGAGCATGCGATGAACATCGGGCGCAGATCGGCCGGCGCCACGTCCGCCGCCCGTCGGCCGGCGGCGATCGCCTGGAACAGCACCGCGCAAAAGGCCAGCACGCCGGGCAAGCCGAGGTTGAACCACATACCGAGGTAGGTGTTGTGCGCCGCGTACTCGAAATCCATCACCGAGTAGGCGTTCCACCCGAAGCCCGTGATGAACGACCAGGGGCTTCCCATCATTCGCTGGAGGATCTCTCCCCAGATCGCGTTGCGGCCGGACGAGGCCTCGGTGACGTTGCCGCTGAGGCTCAGGCCAACCACCCGCTCCTTGACGAGCTCGACATAGTTGTCGCTGACCGCCAGCAGCACCACGCCGATCATCACCACCGCTCCGCCGATCCACACGGCGACGGACCCGAGCGACACATAGCGCCGGAACACCACGGCACCCCACAGCGCGCCGAGGACGAGGCCCAGCATGGCGCCTCGCGAGGCCGTCATGAACAGAACGGCGATCCCGAAACCCACCCCTGCGATCCAGGGCAGCCGCCAAAACCCGCGCGACAGCAACACTTTGGCACACATCGCCGGCAGAACCATCGCGATGACCGCCGCGTGCTGGTTGGCCTCGCCGAAGGCTCCCTGCACGCGCCCGTACTCCTCCGCGTCAGCGGTCCGCACGGCGATGATGTTCAGCCCAAGGACGCCTGAGGCGTCCAGTACGGTGATGACGTTGGCCACGACCACGCCCACCAGGAACGCGTTGGCGACCGCGAGCGCGTCCTCGATCGTCTGCAGTCCGTAGAAAAAGACGACGAAGAACACCGCGTAGTCGATCAGGCCGTTCTTGAGGATGATCGCGCTCTCGATCGCGGCATAGCCGGGGTAGCGAATCGCGAAAACCACGACCAGCCATGAAAGGACGGCGTAGACGATGAGGAAGACGAACGCCGCCTGCAGACCGGCCAACTGCGGCCTGAAGCTGCCTGACATGACCAGCCGGGCCACGACCACGATCGCCGCCGCGTACAGCATCGCGTTCTTGAGGCTGAGCCCGGGCGCCAGGCTCGCGTCGATCGAGAAAGTCTGGGTCCCGATCAGCATCAGGACGAGAACTGTCAACAGCGTCTTCATGTTCTCACCGCCTCCGATTGCCCCGGTGGGTCAGCCTGCGTTCCTGCCCCACGGGACGTTTCTGCGACGAACCAGGTCCAGTGCCCAGGACAGCTCCTGCACGCGCATGAGCTTCAATGCCAAAACGTAGGCCGCGACGTAAGCGAGGCAGGAGACCAATATCTCCACCGGACCTGCCAGCCCGTTGCGGCCAACCGGGAGAAAGACCGCCGACGCCAGCAGCGCGGAGGCCACCACTCTCGCCAGTTGCGGCGTCGGCAGGAACTCCCGGACGGCCACGCCAATCAGACCCGATACCTGCCGCATGGCAAAGCCCAGGGCCACGATATTGGCCACGACCAACGCCACACCAGCGCCGGCCATGCCGAGCCGGGGAACGAGCAGAAGCAAGCCGATCATGTTGACGGCAACCGTAACGATCGTCGCCAGCAGCATCGAGCGCGTGCGATTGATTGCCCTGTAGACGAGCGCAAAGTCGAAGCAGGAAAGCGCGATCAGCACGCAGTAGGCGCGGAACACCGGCTCGGAAGCGAGGTACTTTTCCGAGAACACGAGACGGATGAACTCCTCCGAGTACCACGCGAGCCCTATGGCCAGCGGAACGAGCATCAGCGCCACCACCACCACGGAACGCTTCCAGACGGGAATCCAACCGTTGTTCTCCTGCTCGCTCCTCATGGCGAGTTCGGGCAGCAGCACGTCGGATATCGCGTTTCGCAGCGGGAAAATGCTCATGAACACGTAACCGCCGATCACGAACTGGGCAAGGGCGGCGGTCCCCAGCGTTTGGTCGACGACGATCCCGCTGAGCGACGAAGACAGTGTGGTCACGAACACCGCCAGGCCGCTGGGGACGCAGAACTCGAGCATCTCTCGCACGCCCGCCCGCGGCCGGGGCTTGTCAGGGCGCGCCGTCAGTTTCCGCCACGCCACCAGCGACACCATGAGCCGCACCCCTTCCATGGCCAGGAGGGACCAGAGCATGGTGTCGATGTCCCGCGTGATCCACGCGGCTGTCACCACGACGACCAGACGTGCAGCAAGCCGCCCCGACGAGTAGGCGAACACAGCCGCGGGACGCTTCTGTGCGAACCAGAGGAATTCCCAGAAATCCACGTTGGTGAAGAACAGGACGTAGGCAGCGCAGAGGAGCAGTCGCCCCTCTACCAGCGGTTCGGGCAGTACCGCGCTCAGGGCCATGAAGCCGGACACCGCCAGCAGCGAAGTCACGCCCACCCCGACGACGATGCGGTCGACGAATACCCAGGCTGACGCCGGCTCGCGGCCGACGAAGTACAGCAGGCTGTTCGGGAGCGAGAAGACCGCGAGGTTACCGACCACCGCGGCGTAGAGCAGAAACTCACGGTAGAGGCCGAAATCGTCGACTGCCAGCAGCCGAACCAGGATGAGCGGGCTGATCACCATCAGCCCCTGGTTGAGCAGTCGGGCGGCCGAGACGACCAGAGCCTGTCGCGTCAGGCTCGCCACGATCAATACGCCTTCTTGTCGA
>JBIIDW010000305.1:0-3801 GCA_044238215.1 Steroidobacteraceae bacterium | reverse complement strand
GCCCGCCCACACGACCATCAGCACGAGTGCTGCCGCGGGTCCGAGCACCGCGCCGACCGAGTCCAGCGCCTGGCGCAGTCCGTAGGCGGCGCCACGCTGCGCCGGCGGCGTGAGGTCGGCGACCATGGCGTCGCGGGGGGCGCCGCGGATTCCCTTGCCGAGGCGGTCGAGGACGCGGGCCAGCAGCACGGCGCCGACCCCGTCGGCGAGCGGGAACAGCGGCTTGGTCAGCGCCGCGAGCCCGTAGCCCAGCACGACCAGGCCCTTGCGTCGGCCGAGACGATCGCTGAGCCAGCCCGAGACGGGCTTGGTGAACTGCGCAATCGCCTCAGCCACGCCTTCCAGCGCGCCGACTGCGGCGACGCTGGCGCCGAGCGTGACGGTGAGGAACAGCGGCAGCAGCGCATGCACGAGTTCCGACGAGGCGTCCATCAGCAGCGAAGTCAGGCCGAGCGCCCAGATGCCGCGAGGCAGCCTGTTCATGGCTCGCGGATCTCCGGCTGCGCTGGCCGCGAGGGCCCGCCGAGCGCGGCGATGGCCTCGGCCAGCTCGCCGAAGTGGCTGGCGTCGCCGATCAGCGCCAGCAGCCCCGCGCGCTCGAGCTTGCCGCGCACGCGCGGGTTGGCCTCGGTCAGCAGCACGCGGACACCGCGCCGCTGCAGGTCGCGGATCGCGTGCTCGAGGCCCTGCAGCCCGGTGGCGTCGACGAACGGGACGCGGTGCAGCCGTAGCACGAGCGCGGCGGGATCGGCGTGCGCCGCGGCCAGGGCCTGCTCGAAGCTGCCCGCCGCGGCGAAGAAGAACGGCCCCTCGATCGAGTAGACCAGCGCGCCCGGCGGCAGCGCCGGCTCGCCGCCGAGTTCCTTCCTCAGTTCGGCGTCGGTGGCCGCCCGCACCTCGACGGAGTCCGCCATGCGGCGCAGGAAATGCAGCGTGGCAAGGATCACGCCCACGTTGACCGCGACCACGAGGTCGGCAAACACGGTCAGCAGGAAGGTGACCAGCAGCACGACCACGTCGGCGCGCGGCGCGCCGCGCAGCATGGCGATGAAGCGCCGCGCGTCGCTCATGTTCCACGCGACGACGAAAAGGATCGACGCGAGCGCGGCGAGCGGAATACCGGCGGCGAGGGGGGCGAGCGACACGATCACAAGAACCAGCACGGCGGCGTGCACGAGTCCTGCGATCGGGCTGGTGGCGCCCTGGCGCACGTTGGTCGCGGTGCGGGCGATCGCACCGGTGGCCGCGAATCCGCCGAGCAGCGGTGCGAGCACGTTGGCGATGCCTTGCCCGATCAGCTCCTGGTTGGAGTCGTGACGGGTGCTGGCCATGCCGTCGGCGATCACGGCGGACAGCAGCGACTCGATGGCGCCGAGCATGGCGATCGCGAAGGCGGGGCCGATCAGCGGGATCAGCTGCGCGACGCTGAACTCCGGTAGCCCGAAAGACGGCAGCTCGCGCGGGATCCCGCCGAAGGCGCTGCCCAGCGTCCGGACGCCCTGCGGCTCGAACGCGGACTGGAACACCGTCGCGAGCAGCAGCACGAGCAACGGAGCCGGAACCCGCCGGATCAGGGGCAGGCGTGGCGAGATCACCTGCAGTCCCAGGCAGGCTGCGGCCAGCAGCGTCGTCGCCGGATGCAGGCCCGGCAGTGCCTGAAGCTGCTGCCAGAGCTTCTGGTGGAAATGCGCCGCGTGGGCGGCCGGCAGGCCGAGGAACTCGCTCCATTGGCCGACCCAGATGACGACGCCGATGCCCGCCGTGAAGCCGACGATCACGGGCGCCGGGATGTAACGGATGACCGTGCCCATGCCGGACAGACCCAGCAGCACCAGGATGACGCCGGCCAGCAGCGTGGCAACCTGCAGTCCGGCGAGACCGTGCTGGGCGGTGATCCCGGCCAGGATGACGACGAAGGCGCCCGTGGGGCCGGCGATCTGCACGCGGCTGCCACCGAAGGCCGCGACGGCGGCACCGGCGACGATGGCGGTGTAAAGACCCTGCTCGGGCCGTGCGCCCGACGCGATCGCGAACGCCATTGCCAGAGGCAGGGCCACGACGCCGACGACCGCTCCCGCGACCAGGTTTGGCAGCCAGTGCCGCCGCCCGAGCAGCCCCGCCCGGCGCGCTTCGAGCAGGGCGATCACGCGTGGGCGGGACGGCGACTCACCATGCTCGGGAATCTAGGGCGGTGTCGGCCCTCGCGCACTCCGCAATCGCCGCAGGGCCTTGGCCGGCAAGACCAGGCAGAGTCCGCCGTGCCGCTCGAGCAGCGGGGACAGCGACTCGAGCAGCGCCCGCTCCAGGGCCGGGTCGCAGGCCAGGAGCACCAGCGCGTTGCTGCTCGAGGCGGAGATGCCGTCGCCGCTCTGCAGGCCGCGGCCCCCGGGGCCGGACAGGCCGCGGAACAACGTGTAGCCGTCGACCCCGTGCCGTTCGACGCATTCGAGCAGATCCGGCAGGCAGTACTCGGGAATGACGATCTCGATCCGCTTCGCGTCGAACATGGTCTCAGCTCCAGAACAGGGCCAGCACCGCGTGGTACAGGGGGATGCCGACGATGATGTTGAAGGGGAAGGTGATGGCCAGCGACATGCCGAAGTACAGGCTGGCGTTCGCCTCCGGGATCGCGTAGCGCACGACGGCGGGCACGACGATGTACGACGCCGAGGCGGCAAGCACCACGAGCAGGAAGGCGTCGCCGAGGCTGAGCCCGAGCGCGTGCGCCAGCAGCGCCGCAGCCGCGGCGTTGAACAGCGGCATCAGCACGCCGAAGGCCGCAAGGAAGGCGCGGTTCTCCCGCAGTTCGCGGGCTCGCGCCGCGACCAGCAGGCCCATGTCGAGCAGGAAGAAGGCGAGCACGCCCTTCTGCAGGTCGGTGAACGGCAGCAGCGCCTTCCTGCCGACGTCGCCGGTGATGAACCCGATCAGCACGCCGGCGAGTAGCAGCAGGTGCGCACCGTCGGTGAACGCCTCGTGCAGCACCTTGCCGAGCCGCATCGGGGCACCCGCCCCAGTCACCGTCGTCGCGCCGGGCACCGCGGCGCCTTTCGAGCGGACCAGGTTCGCGAGCAGCACCGCCATGATGATCGCCGGCGATTCCATGATCACCAGCGCGACCGCCATGTACCCGCCGGGCTCGAGCCCGACGCGCTCCGCGTAGCCGGCGGCGGTGATGAAGGTCACCGCGCTGACGGAGCCGTAGGTCGCGGCGATTGCCGCCGCGTCGAAGGGGTTCAGGCGCCGCTTCAGCACGAGGTATGACCACGCCGGGATTGCCAGGGCGAGCAGCACCGAGGCGAACAGGGCCCACCCCATCGCTGGGGTGAACCCGGTGGACGCCAGGCTCACGCCGCCCTTGAACCCCACCACCAGCAGCAGGTAAAGCGAGCAGAACTTGGCGACTGCGGCGGGTATCTCGAGGTTGGAGCGTATCGACCCCGCGAACAGGCCGAAGAAGAACAGCAGGATCGCAGGATCGACGAGGCTCGAGAGCAGGGATGCGTCCACCGGGGTGACCTCACTTCGCGGCGGTTTCGGGCATGGCGGAGGAGTGGTGGCCCGTGATCAGCCAGCGCTTGCCGTCCCAGCCGTAGGTGAACGTGTAACGCGCCTGCACCTGCCGGCCGTCGCCGAACGTGAAGGTGTAGATGCCGGCGTCGATTGCCGTGTTGCATGCGATATGGATCTGCCGCGAGTCGATGCGGCCCTGCGGCTTGTTCTGCAGGAAGGACGTGAAGTAGTCGACGCGGGCCTGGCGGGTCAGGCGCGGCACGTTTCGGTCTTCGCGCTGGCGGGTGA
>JBIIDW010000304.1:0-3806 GCA_044238215.1 Steroidobacteraceae bacterium | reverse complement strand
TGCCGGCCACTGACAACCCGGCGAACCCGTCGGCCTGCACCAACTACTACGGCCTGCGCGTGAATCCGTCCGACACGGGCAACATCCGCATCAACTCGCTGTGGCACCTGACCGACAGCCTGCGGCTGTCGGTCGACCCGTCGTTCCAGTACACGCTGGCCAACGGCGGCGGCACCCAGGTGCTTAACGAGGCCGCCCCCCTGACGACGGCCGACCGCCGCGTCGTGGGCAACACGAGCCTGCTCGGCTTCGACCTCAACGGCGACGGCGACACGCTCGACACCGTGCGCTTCTACACGCCCAGCAACACCAACACCAAGCGCTACGGCGTCAACGCGTCGCTGATCTGGGACATCGCCGAGAACCATCGGGCGCGTGTCGCCTACGCACTCGACTACGGCAAGCACCGCCAGACCGGCGCCTTCGGTTACCTCGACGCCGCCGGCAACCCGGAAAACGTCTTTGGCGGCCGCCAGGGCCGCAAGGTGCCGACCGCCGACGGCAGCTTCCTGCGCACGCGCGACCGCTACTCGATCGCGGAACTGAACCAGTTCTCGGTGGAGTACCGCGGCAAGTTCCTCGACCAGAAGCTGACGGCCACGCTGGGCGTGCGCGCGCCCTACTTCACGCGCGAGCTCAACCAGTACTGCTACACGGTGAACGCCTCGGGCAACGTGCTCTGCACGACGCAGAACCCGGTCGCCACGCGCCCGAACGGCAACGTCGTGTTCGTCAACTCGCCGACCGCCGTCGAGTACATCGCGCCGTTTTCGGCGACGGCCAAGTTCGACGAGATCCTGCCGAACGTCGGCCTGAACTGGGCCGTCACCGACACCCAGACGGTGTACGCCTCGTACGCCGGTGGCCTGTCGGCGCCCCGCACCGACAACCTCTACTCGGTGCGTCGGCTGGCCGACGGCTCGATCGCGCGCGCCAACCCGGACCCGGAGCAGACGGACTCGTTCGATCTCGGCTGGCGCTACAACTCGGGCAACGTGCTCGCGTCGGTGGCGCTGTGGAAGTCGAACTACAAGAACCGGATCGTCTCCTCGTTCGACCCGGACCTCGGGTTCTCGGTGGACCGCAACGTCGGCGACGTCGACCTGCAGGGCGTCGACATGCAGGTGGGCTGGAGCGTCAACGACAAGCTGATCGTCAGCGCCAATGCCGCCTTCAACGACAGCGAACTGCAGGACGACCTGCGGATCAGCTCCACCACGGTGGTGCCGACCGCGGGCAAGACCCTGGTGGAGACGCCGGAGTGGACCTACGGCGCCCGCGTCGAATTCCGGCCGCTCGCCAACCTGCTGCTGGGCGTCGAGGGCAAGTACGTCGGCGAGCGCTTCACCACCGACCTCAACGACGCCAAGGTCGACGCGTACACGACCGTCAACCTGAACGCGAAGTATGACTTCGCGGTCGGCGGCACGAAGGGCATGAGCATCCGGCTGAACGTCTTCAACCTGCTCGATGAGGAGTTCTACGGCTCGATCTCCTCGACGACGGGCGCGGTCGCGCTGCCGGGCTTCTCGCCCTCGCAGCCGTTCCTGACGCTCGGTGCGCCGCGCACGGTCAGCGCCACCTTCCAGGTGGAGTTCTGATCGGGCGTCGGGCTCGATGCACCGTCCCCGCAACGGGACACGGAGGGGCGGCTTCGGCCGCCCCTCTGCGTTGGTGGCGGCCGCCGCGGCGATGGCCGCCGCCGTGACGCTTGCCGGATCGCCGGAGCGGCCGGCACCGCCGCAGCCTGGAATCCTGCGGGTGGCCACCTTCAACGCCAGCCTGAACAGGCCGGCGCAAGGCCAGCTGCTGCGTGACCTCGAGTCCGGCGAGGACCCCCAGGCCCGGGCGATCGCCGGCATCATCCAGCGCGTCCGGCCCACGGTGCTGCTGCTGAACGAGTTCGACCACGACGAGGAAGGGCGCGCGCTACGCGCCTTCGAGCACCACTACCTCGGGGTATCGCAAACTGGCCGCGTAGGCACGACGACCAGCGAGCCCATCCGCTATGGCTTCCGCTTCGCGGCGCCGGTGAACACCGGCGTCCCGAGCGGTTTCGACCTCAACGGCGACGGCCGCCGCAACGGGCCGGATGACGCCTGGGGGTACGGCGCGTTCCCGGGCCAGTACGGCATGGCGGTGCTGTCGCAAATGCCGATCGACGCAGCGGCGGTCCGGACCTTCCGTGAACTGCGCTGGGCCGCGATGCCCGGCACGCTGCTCCCGTCCGGGTTCTATCCTCACGACGCGGAGCCGGCGCTGCGGCTCTCGTCGAAGAGCCACTGGGACCTGCCGCTGCGCATCGGCGGGCGTGTGATCCACCTGCTCGCGAGCCATCCCACACCGCCCGCGTTCGACGGTCCAGAGGAACGCAACGGGCGGCGCAATCACGACGAGATCCGTCTCTGGGCCGACTACCTGTCGCCGGCGGCATCCGGCTGGATCGTCGACGACGCCGGCGCAGGGGGCGGGCTCGCACCGGAGGCCTCGTTCGTGATTGTCGGCGACCAGAACGCCGATCCGTTCGACGGCGGCAGCCGCCCGGACGCCATCCGCAGGCTGCTCGAGCATCCGCGCGTGAACCGCGAGGCGGCGACGGGCAAGTGGGTCCCTGCGAGCGCGGGCGCCGAGGCCGCGGCGGCGCGTGACGGCGCGGCGAACGCCCATCAGCGCGGCACCGCGCGGCACGACACCGCGGATTTCGGCGATCGCGGCACCGCGCCGGGCAACCTGCGCGTCGACTACGTGCTGCCCTCGGGCGATCTGGCGGTCTGCGGCTCGGGAGTCTATTGGCCCGTCGACGACGCGGCCGTGTCGGCCAGCGACCACCGTCTCGTGTGGATCGACCTCGCGCTTGAAGGGGGCTGCTGACGCGCGTTCAGCGGGCGGGAGCAGGATCCCCGTCGAGCATTTCGTACTTCCGCTCCAGCGACAACCCGCGGTCCCAGGAACCGTACATGGCGTTGGGCAGCAGGACCCAGCGCGTGCCGAACAGCGGCAACAGCTCGTCGCGCCGCGCGGCGAATGCCTCGCGATCGACGAAGTCGCGAAGATCGTCACCGACCATGAGCACGATGCGATGGCGCGCGGCGATCCACGCGCGGCGCGGCGTCTTGTCGGAGCTGCGCCATTCCGGGCGCTCCGATCGCATCAGCAGACGCGACTCGTCGTCGGCGCCCGGGAGCCCGAGCCGTTGCAGGTTGCGCAGCGTCGCGGTCTGCGCCGGGCAGGGGTCCGCGGCGCCCGCAGGCTGATCGAGGCAGTCGCGATTGGTCACGTAGAAGACCGCGTGCCCCGCGGCCGCGGCCCCCCGCAGGAACCCCGCCGCGCCGGGCAGCGCCGGAGCCGCAGCCTCCTGCATCCAGGCCTGCCAGCTGGGCTCGTCGTACCCCAGGCCCGCGCGCGTACGGCGCGCCTGGTAGAAGGAGTTGTCGAGGATGGTCTCGTCGAGATCGACGACGACGGCCGTCGGCAATGCCGCCACCGCCGACGCCGGCATGGCGGCCTGCTCGAGCGAGGCCGTGCCCTGCGCGAGCGCAGGGCCGGCGAGGAGCGCCGACGCCATGCGGAAGGTCTGGCTCGCGATCGCGGCGTACTCCGCCGATGACTGCATCCAGACGATGGGGTTCAACTGCTCGCGGCCGATCAGCGGCAACGACGTCGACGGCGGCAAGGGCGCCTCGACCCGCGGCGTCGCAGGGGGCACGGCGACGCAACCTGCCAGCAACAGGGGCAGCGAGGCGAACGCGAGGAGCGGACGGATGGTCGACATCGGAACCCCCGGATGGTGGCGAGCCGTCGCATGC
>JBIIDW010000302.1:0-3810 GCA_044238215.1 Steroidobacteraceae bacterium | reverse complement strand
AACCGACACGGGCGGCTCCATACGCCAGCCTGCCGCGCTGTGCGGCGTGACGGGCATCAAGCCGACCTATGGGCGGGTGTCGCGCTACGGCATGATCGCCTTCGCGTCCAGCCTCGACCAGGCGGGACTCATCACCGTCAGCGCGGAGGATGCGGCGCTGCTGCTCGGCGCGATGGCCGGATTCGACGAGCGCGACTCGACCAGCGTCGACACGCCTGTCCCCGACTATGCGGCGACGCTCGACCAGCCGCTGGCGGGCCTGCGCATCGGCATCGTGCGCGAATTCTTCGACAAGGGCCTGGATCCGGAGTGCGAGCAGCGCATCCGCGAGGCGCTGGCGGTCTACGAGAAGCTCGGCGCCACGCTGCGAGAAGTGAGTTGCCCGAGCCTGCCGCTGTCGGTCCCGACCTACTACGTGGTAGCCCCGGCCGAGTGCTCGTCGAACCTCGCGCGGTTCGACGGCGTGCGCTTCGGTCATCGCTGCGAGGAGCCGCGCAACCTGGCTGACCTCTATTGCCGCTCGCGCGGTGAAGGCTTCGGCGCCGAGGTCAAGCGGCGCATCATGACCGGCACGTACGTGCTCTCTGCCGGCTACTACGACGCCTACTACCTCAAGGCGCAGCGGGTGCGGCAGCTGATCAGCCGCGACTTCGCGGAGGCCTTTGCGCAGGTCGACCTGCTGCTCGGGCCCACGTCGCCGACCACCGCGTTCCCGATCGGCGCCAAGAGCGAGGATCCGATCACGATGTACCTCAACGACATCTACACCATCGGCGCAAACCTGGCAGGGTTGCCGGCGATGTCGCTGCCCTGCGGGTTCGCGGCGGGGCTGCCGGTGGGACTGCAGCTGATCGGTCCGCACTTTTCCGAGGCCCGCATGCTCAATGCGGCCCACCGCTACCAGATGGAGACCGACTGGCACCTGCGGGCGCCGGCGGCCTTCGGTTGAGTCGCGCCATGGAGTGGGAAACCGTCATCGGCCTCGAGATCCACGCCCAGCTCTCGACGCGCTCGAAGATCTTCTCGGGATCCGCGACCGCCTACGGCGCCGCGCCGAACACCCAGGCGAATCTCGTCGACCTCGGTTATCCCGGCGTGCTGCCCGTGCTGAACCGGGAAGCCGTGCGCATGGCCGTGCGTTTCGGGCTCGCGGTCGGCGCCGAGATCTGCCGGCACTCCGTCTTCGCCCGCAAGAACTACTTCTACCCGGACCTGCCGAAGGGTTACCAGATCAGCCAGTACGAGCTGCCGATCGTCGCCCGCGGGGCGCTCGAGATCGTGCTCGACGACGGCACGCGCAAGCGCATCGGCATCACCCGTGCCCACCTCGAGGAAGACGCCGGCAAGTCGCTGCACGAGGGGCTGGCCGGCGCCACCGGCATCGACCTCAACCGCGCCGGCACGCCGCTGATCGAGATCGTCAGCGAGCCTGACCTGCGCTCGGCGAAGGAAGCGGTGGCCTACATGAAGAAGGTCCACACGCTGGTTCGCTACCTGGAGATCTGCGACGGCAACATGCAGGAAGGGTCGTTCCGCTGCGA
The DNA here is from genome assembly GCA_044238215.1 of Steroidobacteraceae bacterium. Lineage (GTDB taxonomy): Bacteria > Pseudomonadota > Gammaproteobacteria > Steroidobacterales > Steroidobacteraceae > UBA964. Next base: position 2,269 of record JBIIDW010000302.1, on the reverse strand, counting down.
CGCGAACGTCTCCGTGCGCCCCAGGGGCGCGGAAAAGTTCGGCACCCGGGCCGAGATCAAGAACCTGAATTCGTTCCGCTTCGTCGAGAAGGCAATCAACTACGAGGTCGAGCGCCAGATCGAACTGCTGGAGGGTGGTGGGCGGGTGGTGCAGGAAACCCGACTTTACGATCCCGACCGCGGCGAGACGCGCTCGATGCGTTCCAAGGAGGAGGCGAACGACTACCGTTACTTCCCCGATCCCGACCTGCTGCCCGTGGTCCTCGACGATTCCTTCATCGGCGAGCTGCGTGCGTCGCTGCCGGAGCTGCCGGACCAGAAGGCGCTGCGTTTCGTCCGCGACTACGGGCTCTCGGAGTACGACGCGGGCGTGCTGACCGCCAGCCGGGAACTGGGCGCGTACTACGAGGACGTGGCGTCGCGGGTCGGTGCGGACCCGAAGCTCTGCGCGAACTGGGTCATGGGCGACCTGGCGGCGTTCCTCAACAAGGACAACCTCGAGATCGGTGACTCGCGCGTTTCCTCGACCGACCTCGCGGGCCTGGTGTCGCGCATCCTCGACGGCACGATCTCCGGCAAGATCGCCAAGGACGTCTTCGAGGCGATGTGGGGCGAGGGCGGCACGGCCGACGACATCATCGCCCGCAAGGGGCTGCGCCAGATCACCGACACGGGCGCCATCGAGCAGGCGATCGAGGACGTGATGGCGCGCAACCCTGGCCAGCTCGCGGAGTATCGTTCCGGCAAGGACAAGCTCTTCGGCTTCTTCGTCGGCCAGGTCATGAAGGCAACCGGCGGCAAGGCGAATCCCGCGCAGCTCAACGAGCTGCTGAAGAAAAAGCTCGCGGGATGAGTACACGTCCCGACGCGGACGCGGTGAGGCGGTTCGCTGTGGAACACCAGCCGGTGCGGGGGCAGTTCGCCCGACTCGGCGCCGCCTGGCTCGCACTGCGCGAGCACGGAGCCTACCCCCCGCCGGTGCGGGTGCTGCTCGGCGAGGCGGCCAGCGCCGCAGTCCTGCTCGCGTCCACCCTCAAGTTCGAGGGGCTGCTCACGCTGCAGCTGCAGGGCAGCGGCGCCGTCCGGCTGCTCGTCGCGCAGTGCACGCATGATTTCCGCGTGCGCGCGGTGGCGCGTTTCGACCCGGCACGCCTGGCCGACGACTACGCCAGCCTGGCGGGGGAGGGGCAGGTCGCCGTGACGATAGAGTCCGGGCGCCCTGCGTCCCGCTACCAGGGCATCGTGCCGATCGACGGGCGGTCGCTCGCGGCCTCGCTGGAGCATTACTTCGGCAGTTCCGAGCAACTGCCGACGGCCGTGCGGCTGGCGGCCGACGACGCGGGGGCCTGCGGCATGCTCGTGCAGAGGATGCCCGCGCACGGCGGGCACTCCGCGGCCGACGATCCGGCGGCACTGCGGGCGCGGGAGGCCGAGGCGCAACTCACGTGGGAGCGGGCACGTTCCGCGCTGGGCGGAATCGGCCCGGACGAGCTCCTGCTCCGGCCCGCAACGGAGCTGATGCAGCGCGCGCTGGCCGGCGCGGACCTGCGGGTGTTCGAGTCGCGCACCGTCGCGTTCGAGTGCCGCTGCAGCGACGGCCGTGTGGCCGGCATGCTGCGCTCGCTGGGCGAGGCGGAAACGCGCGACATCCTGCGCGAGCAGGGCGCGGTGACGGTGACCTGCGAGTTCTGCCACCGGCCCTACCGTTTTGACGCAGTCGACGTGGACCGGCTGTTCGGCGGCGCCGACGCGCGGCCGCCGGGGTCCGGCAGCGTCAACTGAGCGCCGGCGCCGTCAGGCGCGGTGCTCGGTGGCGAGGTATTCCTCGGTCTGCATCTCGATCAGCCGGCTAGCGGTGCGCTCGAATTCGAAGCGCAGCCGGACTCCGCGGTAGAGCTGCGTCGGCGCGGCCTCCGCCGACAGCACCAGCTTGACCCGCCGGTCGTAGAACTCGTCGACGAGCGCGATGAACCGCCGCGCCGCGTCCTCGCGCTGCTCGGAGAACACCGGCACGCCCGAGACGATCACCGACTGGTACTCACGCGCGATCGCGACGTAATCGTCCTTGCCGCGCGGGCCCTCGCAGAGCGCAGTGAAGTCGAACCACACGACGTTCCCGCTCTCGCGCAGCACGGCTATCTCGCGGCCCGCAATGGTGATCCGGCCGTCCACGGCGCCCGGGCCGTCCGCGAGATCCTCGAAGATCGCGACGAGGTCCCGCATGGCCTGGGGGCTTCCGGCCTGCAGGTAGATCGGAGCCTGGGTCAGC
>JBIIDW010000303.1:0-3810 GCA_044238215.1 Steroidobacteraceae bacterium | reverse complement strand
CGCCGCGATCGCTCCGTTCTTTTCCGTCGAGCCGAATCGGGTGACCCGCGCCCGAGGAGGCTTCACGCTCGGCTGGTCGACCGGCGAGGTGGACGCGCACGCGGCGACGCTCGAATGGTCACCGAGGGAGCGACTTACGGTGCGCTCGATTACGGGCTACCGGGAGATGCGGCAGACCCAGATGGAGAATTTCGCGGGCACGTTCTTTGCTTACGCGCCCAACGGGTTGTTTGCGCGCCTGAGCCTCGCGGATGCCGCGCAGCATCAGTTCAGCGAGGAGCTTCAGGTCGTGGGCAGCACCGACCGCTTACGGTACACGGCCGGCGCGATCTACTACGAGGAGCATGGTCGCGACAGCGCTTACACGCCGCGCAGCGCGCGGTACAACGCCACCGGGACCGGCTACGTCAACCTGGCGACGCCCATCGGCTCGCCGCCGCCGGCCCGTGCGAGCGTCGCGCAGACGAGGTCGACGGGCGCGTACGCGCAGGCGACGTGGACGCCGTCGGGCTCGTCCGAGCGCCTGCATGTCACGGCGGGCCTGCGCTACACGGACGATCAGAAGGACGGACGCCTGACGCTGCGCAACGGGGTGCCGCTTACCGGCATCGCCTTTGACTTCCGCGAGAGTCGCGTGGACCCGAAGGCAACGGTGGCGTTTGACTGGACGCCCGACCTCAACACCTACCTGAGCTGGGGCACGGGCTATCGCTCCGGGGGCGCCAACTCCCGGTCCCCACGCTTCCTGGCGTTCGGGTCTGAAGAGGCGAGCACCTGGGAGCTGGGTTTGAAGTCCGAGTTCTGGCAGCGGCGTGCGCGCGTGAACGTCGCGGCATGGGCGACGCGGTTCACGGACATGCAGATCGAATTCGTGTCCCCGCTCGATCCGTCGATTTTCGAGACCGCGAACGCGCTCACGCCGGCGAACTTCAAGGGTCTCGAGGTGGAAGCCACGCTGCAGCCCACCCCCGACCTGACTTTCACTGGTAGCTACACCTACACCGACGCGAAGATCCCGGCGCAGATCAGCCCTTTCGACGGGCGGTCCATCGTCACCGTCAACATTGCCAACACGCCGAAGCATGCCGCCGCGCTCGCGGTGACGTGGGACGCGGCCCAGGTCGGCAGCGCGCTGCTGCAACTGAACGCCGACGCGTCATTCGCCAGCCGGATGTACGCGATCGGCGCGTCGCCGACGAAGACGCCGGGCTATGCGCTGCTGAACGCGCGCGTCACGCTGACGGACCTGCCATTGTTCGGCAGCGCCGCGAGCAGCACGATCTCGCTATGGGGCAAGAACCTCACGAACGAGGCTTACATCACGGGTGACTTCGAGCCGTTCTCCGGACCTGGGCTCGCCAACGTGATGATCGCCTACTACAACGAGCCGCGAACCTACGGATTGGACCTGACGGTGCGGTTCTGACTCATGAGGTGCCGGATGCGATCGAGTCTTGCAAGCTCTGCGGTGGTGCTGGCACTCGGCATCGCTGGGTGGGCGCCGGCTGCGCGCGCGGAGTGCGAACCCGTTGGGGGTCCCGAGGCCGTGCCGTTTGCAAGCGCTGCGGCGTTCGGTGTCCCGGGTGCGCAGCTGCTGCGATGGAACGCGCCCTGCGTGCAGCGCGTCCGTGTTTACGCTGTCTCCGGTGGGCCGACAGGCAGCGGGCGAACGCTGGTCGGCGCGGGGGGCGGTGTGGACACCATCGTCGTGGCGGGGAGGGCGGACGGTGACTCCTGGTTCGAGCTGGTGCCCGACCGTGGTGCGCCGCTGGTCGTCGCCGATCGCATTCTCGGCGTGCCGAGGGCGCCCAACCTCCGCGACCTGGGCGGCTACCGGACCGGCGACGGGCGCTGGGTCCGGATGCGCACGCTTTACCGATCCGACCAGTTGAACCTCCTGGATGATGACGGCCTGCGGCGGCTGCAGGGTCTGCGCGTCGGTGCGATCGTGGACTTGCGCGTGGAGCGCGAGCGGGTTTCGGAGCCCGATCCGTCAGTGCCGGCTGCGGAGAACGTCGTTGCCGACGTGCTTGCCGACGCAGGGGTCGATGCAGATCTGCTGCCGCCCGGTGCGAAACCGCTCATCGCGGCCGGCGACGGCGCGGAAGTGATGCGCGACCTGTATCGGCGCATGGTCGCGTCGGCAGGCGCACGGCGCAGCTACGCGGCACTTCTGCGAGAGGCCGCAAGGCGGGACCGCGGGGTCGTGTTCCACTGCACGGCAGGCATGGACCGCACGGGCTGGGGCGCGGCCGTGATCCTGACCGCCCTCGGCGTACCGCGGGAGACGGTGATTCGGGACTATCTGCTGTCGCGAACGCTGCTCGCCGAGAAGCATCGCCCGGTCGTCCGCGAGGTCGCGGCGCAGTGGAGCGCGAGCGGCATCAGCGAGGAGGATCTCGAGCCGCTGTATGGCGCGCGGCGCGAGTACCTGGAGGAGGCGTTCGCTGAGGTCGACCGCCGCTACGGCTCTTTCGATGCTTACCTGACCGACGGGCTCGGACTGCGTCGCGACGAACTGGAACTGCTGCGTGCGCGGCTGCTCGTCGGGGCGCCGGCGCGAGGAGCAGCGTCAGAGGCCGACGGCCAGCATTGAATCCGGCGGGGCAACTCCCGCAGGCGGTCGGCAACTATTTCCTTCTGCACATTCGCCGGGTCGACGTCGGCTCCGATTTGATCGCGGACCTCGACCCGCCGCTCCCGCCGCTACCGCCGCTCCCGCCGCTCCCGGGAATGGCTGCGGCGCCATCCGGCCGGTAGCCTCCGCAGATCATTACTCTCCACCCCGGGGGCTCGATAGCGTACCCTCCACGCGTCAGCGCCCGGGGACTGCACGAGCAGCACCGGGTGGCGACCGTCGGATGGCGCGCCGACGCCCGTAAGTCTTTGACGAAGTGAGCTTCCCTCGACGCCCTGCGCAGGCTTACGCAGGGGTGAGACGAGATCTTGGTGCCCGGGAGAGGACTCGAACCTCCACGGTGTTACCCGCTAGTACCTGAAACTAGTGCGTCTACCAATTCCGCCACCCGGGCAAGGTGGGCGCGGAAATCTACCCATGCTGCGAAGGACTGTCAATTGAAGAGAACCCGATCAGGCAAAGCCGACCGTTCGAACCGTAATTCCGGCCGGCCCGGCGCGCCGGGGCACCGCGGCGGGGGGCGGCGGGCCGCGGTCGGCTCGCTCGAAGGCGTGGTCAGCGCGAACCGCGCCGGCTTCGGCTTCGTCAAGGTCGAAGGCCAGGCGGAAAGCGTGTTCCTGCCGCCGCCGCAGATGGCGGGGCTGACGGCGGGCGACCGCGTTCGGGTCAAGGTCTCGCAGGCGCCTGACGGGCGCTACTCGGGAGAGGTGGAGGCGGTCCTCGCGCGCGGCGTGTCGGCGTTCCTGGCCACGGTCGAGATCACCGGGCGCACGGCCTTCGTCCATGCGGTCGACCGGCGCCTTGCGTTGCGCTGCCTGGTTCCCGCCGAAGCCCTGGCAGGTGCGCGGGCGGGCGACTGGGTCATAGCCCGCATCACCCGCTACCCGGACGGCTTCCGCGGCGGTCTCGCGCGAGTCGAGCAGTTGCTCGACCCCGAGCGGCCGCTGGAGATGGCCTGCGCGTCGGCAATCGCCCGGTCCGGACTGCCGGTGGAATTCGGCGCCGAGGCGCTGCGCGAGGCAGAGGCCTGGGGCGAGCGTGTCGACCCGCGGGAAGCGGCCGGGCGCGTCGACCTGCGCGGCCTGCCGCTCGTGACGATCGACGGCGAGGACGCGCGCGACTTCGACGACGCCGTCTACGCCGAGGCGCATCCGAAGGGCTTCCGGCTGGTG
>JBIIDW010000378.1:0-3379 GCA_044238215.1 Steroidobacteraceae bacterium | reverse complement strand
TTGACCGTCTCGAGATTGGCCGCGTGGCGCATCACGTGGTATTCGCCGGTGATGCCGTTGCCGCCGTGCATGTCGCGCGCGGTGCGGGCGATGTCCAGCGCCTTGCCGCAGTTGTTGCGCTTCATCATCGAAATGGCCTCGGGCACCCACGCGCCGGAGTCGATCAGACGCCCGAGCGCCAGCGCGCCCTCGAGGCCGAGCGCGATGTCGGTCTGCATGTCGGCGAGCTTCTTCTGCACCAGCTGGCGCGAGGCGAGGCTGCGGCCGAACAGCTTGCGGCTCGCGGTGTAGTCGCGGGCCGCGTGGAAACAGAACTCGGCAGCGCCCATCGCGCCCCAGGAGATGCCGTAGCGTGCCTTGTTGAGGCAGGAGAACGGGCCGCGCAGGCCCTTCACGCCGGGCAGCATCATCGTCTCGGGCACGAAGACGTCCGAGAGCGCGATGCCGCCGGTCACCGATGCACGCAGCGACAGCTTGCCCTCGATCCGCGGCGTCGAGAACCCGGGGTGGCCCCGCTCCACGAGGAAGCCGCGGATCGTGTCGTCGATGCGCGCCCAGACCAGGGCGACGTCGCAGATGGGCGAGTTGGTGATCCAGGTCTTGCTGCCGTTGAGGACGAAGCCGCCGTCGACGCGGGTTGCCACGGTGCGCATCGAGGCGGGGTCGGAGCCGCCGTCCGGCTCGGTCAGGCCGAAGCAGCCGACGATCTCGCCGCGGGCCATCGCGGGCAGCAGCCGGCGCTTCTGTTCCTCGGAACCGAAGGCGAAGATCGGGTACATGACGAGCGAGGACTGCACGCTCATCGCCGAACGGTAGCCGCTGTCGATGGCCTCGACCTCGCGGGCGATCAGGCCGTAGGCGACGTGGCTGAGGCCCGCGCAGCCGTATTCGGCCGGCAGCGTGGCGCCGAGCAGGCCAAGCTCTCCCATCTCGCTGATGATCTCGCGGTCGAAGCGCTCGTCGGCATATGCGGACACGACGCGCGGCAGGAGCTTTTCGCGGCTGTACGCCCGCGCGGTGTCCTGGACGAGCCGCTCTTCCTCGGTCAGGCGCGAGGCGAGATCGAGGGGGTCCTCCCAGCGGAAGGTCTTGGCCGAAGCGTTGTCGTTCATTGCGGAATTCCTCGCACCTGGACCGGCAGCCCGTCGCAGGCGGAAGCTTACTTGAAGATCGTTTAAATCTAAAATAGTCTCCGTGCCCTGCAGCAGCGAAGGCAGGAGCCGCAGAGGTATAGCATGGCCATGTGGCGCCCGCCCCAACGCATCCGCCACTCGCCCGGCGAGGGAACCTGGCCCACCGCCGATCAGGCGCGTGACTCGCTCCTCTTCAGTCCCATCGGCGTCGGTCAGGCGACGCTGCGCGCCCGCACCTGGGTGCCGGCGATGGTGCCATGGCGTGCGCGCGAGGACGGGCACGTCACCGAGGACGTGATCGACTGGTATCGCCGCTTCGCCGCCGGCCGGCCCGCGGCGATCGTGGTCGAGGCCACGGGCGTCCGGGACGTGCCGAGCGGTCCGCTGCTGCGCATCGGCGACGACCGGTTCATCGCCGGTCTGTCGCGGATCGTCGAGGCCGTGCGCGAGGCCAGCCATGGCGAGACCCGCACGCTGATCCAGCTGATCGACTTCCTGGCGATCCGGCGGCGTCCGGATCCGCGGCGGTTCCTGCAGGACTTCCTCGAACTGAACGCCGGGCACGCGTTGCGACTCGGGATGCCGGGTGCGCCCGACGAAGTCGTCCGCCAGCGGATCCTCGCGCTCGACGGGCAGCAGATCGAGTCGGTATTGAGCGCGCGGGAACTCGAGTCGCTCCGCATGGGCTATCGCGAGCGCGTCACCGACCTGCACCTGCCGCACATCCGGGACCTGCCCGGAGTGCTGCCCGGCCTGTTCGCCGCCGCGGCGAGGCGCGCCAGGACCGCCGGCTTCGACGGCGTCGAACTGCACTACACCCACGCCTACACGATGGCATCCTTCCTTTCCGCCACCAACGACCGTGACGACGGCTACGGCGGGTCCCGCGAGGGTCGGTTCAGGCTCGCCGCCGAGGTCCTTCAGGAGGTCAGGGCCGGGGTCGGCGACGATTTCGTGGTGGGCTGCCGCATCTCGAGCGACGAGTGCATCGCCGGCGGCAGCCGGGTCGACGACGCCTGCTGGTACGCCACTGAGCTCGCCCGCCGCGGCGTCGACTTCGTGTCGCTGTCGCGCGGCGGCAAGTTCGACGACGCGCTGCAGCCCAAGCAGGGCGAGGCCGCCTACCCCTACACCGGACCGAGCGGCTACGAGTGCATGCCCTCCTACTACTCCGATGAGACGGGACCTTTCGGACGCAACCTGGCCGCCTCGGCGGCGATCCGCCGCGCAGTGCGGGACGCCGGGCTGCAGACGCCGATCGTGGCCGGCGGGGGCATCCACAACTTCGAGCAGGCGGAACGCATCCTGGCGGAGGGGCAGGCCGACATCGTCAGCGTGGCGCGGCAGGCCCTCGCCGACCCCGACTGGTTCCGCAAGGTGCGCGAGGGTCGCGGGTCAGGCGTGCGTCTCTGCCTCTACACCAACTACTGCGAGGCGCTCGACCAGCGCCATCGCCAGGTGACCTGCGAACTCTGGGATCGCATCGGGCTGGATGATCCCGCGGTGAAGCGCTCCGCGGACGGGCGCCGCCGGCTGGTGGCGCCGCCCGACGACGCCGCGCCGGCATGAGCCGTTGCACCACGCGTATTGCCCGATTCGCGCTGGCGCGGTTGAATACCGCGCGTCGCGGCCTGTCGACGCCCGAGGTGACGACGTGAGGGACGATCCCGGACTCTACGATTACTGGCCCTACGAGAACCGCCCGAAGGTGGTCTGGCCTGGTGGCAAGCGGCTGGCGTTCTGGGTCGCGCCGAACATCGAGTTCTACGAGCTCGATCCGCCGCAGAACCCGAAGCGCCGGCCCTGGCCGCGGCCGCACCCCGACGTGGTCGGCTACAGCTACCGGGACTACGGCAACCGCGTCGGCCACTGGCGGCTGATGGAACTGATGGACCGCTACGGGGTCCGCGGCTCGATCTCGCTGTCGGTCGCGCTGCTCGACCATCACCCGGAGATCGTCCGCGAGTGCATGGCGCGCAACTGGGAGTTCTTCAGCCACGGCATCTACAACACCCGCTACTGCTACGGCATGGACGAGGCGCACGAGCGCGCGATCATCGAGGACTCGATCCGCTCGGTCGAGGACGCGACCGGCCAGCGCATCGCCGGCTGGCTCGCGCCCGCGCTCAGCCACACCGAGCGCACCATGGACCTGCTGGCCGAGTACGGGCTCGCCTACACCTGCGACCTGTTCCACGACGACCAGCCGACGCCGGTGCACACGCGCACGGGAAAGCTCGTCTCCG